>NZ_JALCZC010000229.1:0-1360 GCF_022690805.1 Anaeromyxobacter sp. SG66 | reverse complement strand
GAAGGCGAGGGCGGACCCGAGCGCGAGCTCGCGGACCCCGCCCGCGGCGAGCGAGAGCGCGTCCGTCGCCGCCGGGGCCGCGCCGGCCGCGGAGACGGCCGCGCCGAGGCCCGCGGCGAGCGCGACGCGCACCACCGGCGGGACGAGCGGGCCGCCGAGGAAGGGTGACGCCAGGGCCACCGGGAGGAGGCGCAGGGCGGCGAGGAGCGCGCCCGGGGCGCGGGCCGCGAGCTCGGGAGGGAAGGGCGGGGTCACGAGGCGATCCGGGGCAGGAGGTCGAAGCAGCTTCGGGCGAACTGGACGACGCGCGCGCCGATCCAGGGCGCGGCGACGGCGAGCGCCAGGAACACGGCCGCGAGCCGCGGCACGACGCCGACGGTGGGCTCCTGGATCTGCGTCGCCGCCTGGAGGACGCCGGTGACGAGGCCCACGGCGAGGGCGGCGAGGAGCGGCGGCGCGGACACCGCGAGGACGAGGAGGAGCGCCTCGCGGCCGACGTGCAGGAGGGCGGGGTCCATGGCGATCACCCGGCGTACGAGAGCGCGAGCGCGCGCGCGAGGAGCTTCCAGCCGTCGACGGCGACGAAGAGGAGGAGCTTGAAGGGCAGGGCGACGGAGGTGGGGGAGAGCTGGGTGAGCCCGAGCGCCAGGAGCACGTTCGAGACGACGAGGTCGACGACGAGGAACGGGACGAACACGAGGAAGCCGATCGTGAACGCCCGGCGCAGCTCCGACACCACGAAGGCCGGGGCGAGGACCGCGAACTCCTGCTCGCCCGGCGGCGTGGCGCCCGGCCCGCGCAGCCGGCGGGCGACGTCCACGAACGCGGCGCGATCGTCGGGCCGCGCGAACCGCGCCAAAAACCCGCGGAGCGGCTCGGCGCCGCGCTCGACCTGCGCGAGCGTGCCCGCGATCCCGCGCTCCGCGGGGGCGGCCTCGCGCATGGCGGCGACCGCGCGCTCGCCGACCGGCGCCATCACGAGCGCCGTCAGCACGAGGGCGAGGCCGGTGACCGCCGTGTTCGGAGGGACCTGCGGCGCGCCGAGGGCGGAGCGGGCGATCGAGAGGACGACGACGATCTTGAGGAACGAGGTCAGCATGACGAGCGCGGCGGGGACGACGGCGAGCGCGGCGAGCAGGACGAGCAGCTCGGCGGGCCGGTCCGCCACGGGGCCGGCGGCGAGGGCGAGCGGCGTCACGGCGCGCTCCCTTCCGGCGACGCCCTCCGCGATTCGGCGAGGAGCTGGACCCCCGAAGGTCCGTAGCCCACCACGAGTCGCCGGCCGTCCACCTCGACGAGCGCGACGCCGGCGTCGCGGCCGAGCGAGGCCCGGGAGACGAGCGCGAGTGCGGTCGTCGCC
>NZ_JALCZC010000228.1:0-1363 GCF_022690805.1 Anaeromyxobacter sp. SG66 | reverse complement strand
GGTCAAGTCCCGTCTTCTGTGTGAATGGAACTCCGCGTGAAGCTCCTCGGCTGAATCACGCCGCCTTGGCGGCGGCGACGTCCTTCGACTTCAGCATCGACAGGTCCAGATAGCGACGGTCGGTCCAGATGGCAGTCACGTTGAGTGCGACGGCGGTGACGAGGCGGAGAGCGCTGCCACGGTCCGGGAACGCCCCCACCGCGTTGGTGCGGCGCTTGATCTCGCCGTGGAGCCGCTCGAGGCCGTTGGTGGAGCGGATGCGGTGCCAGTGCGCCTTGGGGAACGCGTAGAACTTCGTGGCCGCCTCGAAGCCGTCGGTGAGGCACCCCATCGACTCGGGCAGATGGCGCCCGAGACCGGCGGCGAGCTCGGCCATCCGCCTGCGGGCGTCCGCCTTGGACGGCGCGATGAAAACCTGCCAGACGGCCTTGGCGAGCCGCGCCCTGAGCTTCTGGGGCGCCTTCGCGACGACGTTCCGCTGGAGGTGGACGCAGCACCGCTGCAGCGGCGCCTCCGGGAGATGATGGCGCACCGCCTTGGCCAGGCCGGCGTGGGCGTCGGCGATGACGAGCTGGACCCCCGAGAGGCCGCGCTCGTTGAGCTGAGCGAGCAGGTCGCTCCAGGATGCCTCCGACTCCTCGGCGCCGACGGTGATCGCCAGGAGCTGCCGGTGCCCGTCCAGGCCGACGCCGTAGGCCACCAGCGCCGAGACGTTCTCGACCTCGCGGGCCCAGCGGGCGTCGAGGAAGGTAGCATCGAGGAACAGGTACGGGATCGGGCCTTCGATGGGCGCCTTGCGCAGGTCCTCGACCTTGGTGCCCAGCGCCTTGGCCGCCCGGCTCACGGTCGACCGGCTCACGTGCTCGCCCATGAGCGCCTCCGTGATCTGGCCGATGTCCCGCGTCGAGGCGCCGTGCACGTAGGCGGTCACCATGGTGTCGTCGACCTCGGCGCTCCGGCGCTTGTACCTCCCGAACACCGCGCCGCCGGCGGAGCCGCCCTCGCGAGAGCGCGGCACCTTGAGGTCGACACCGCCCATCGACGTGATGAGCCGCCGCAGGTACGTGCCGTTCCGGCTGTCGACCCGCTGGGCCTGGCGCTCCCACTTCTTCGCGCCGACCAACGCCCGGATCTCCTCCTCCAGAACGACCTCCAGGGCGACCCGGATCGCGCCCTGGCAGAGCGTGCGCAGATCGGTGCGGAAGTTCTCTTGCGTCGGCAGTTCAAGCTCGGCAACCTCGTTCACTGGAAGCTCCTTGGACTCGCCGCCAAGCGAGGCCGTTGGTGTTTGGTCACCGAGGAGCTTCCACTTCCTTCTCAGCCTCCGCGAACTTCCGATTCACACATTCTTAGGGACACAACC
>NZ_JALCZC010000227.1:0-1438 GCF_022690805.1 Anaeromyxobacter sp. SG66 | reverse complement strand
GGCTCGCCGCCCGCCGCCCGCCGACGCCGACGCCGGCCCGGGCGTTCCGCGCTCGCGAGCGTCCGCGGCGCGTCCGGCGCGAGCGCGCGGCGGGCCGGGGAAGCTCCTCTCGCGCGCGCCCAGCAGCGATCCGGCGCTGGCACGGCCCCTGCTGAACGTCCGTGCATGCTGGTCCGCATCCGCTCCGGCGCCGTGCTCGGCGTGCAGGCGATCCCCGTCGACGTGGAGGTCGAGGCGACGCTCGGGATGCCGGGCTTCCACCTCGTCGGGCTCGCCACGGGCGCCGTGCAGGAGGCGAAGGTCCGGGTCGCCGCGGCGGTGCGAAACCTCGGCGTGAAGCTGCCGCACAAGCGGATCACCGTGAACCTCGCGCCGGGGGACCTGCGCAAGGACGGCACCGGCTTCGACCTGCCGATGGCGATGGGCGTGCTCGCGGCGGTGGAGGAGGTCCCCGCGGACGCGCTGGCGAGGGTCCACTTCGTCGGCGAGCTCGCCCTCTCGGGCGAGGTGAAGTCCGTCCGCGGCGTCCTCCCGCTCGCCATCGAGGCGCGCCGCGCGGGCGCGCTCGCGATCGTCGTCCCGCAGGCGAACGCGCTCGAGGCGTCGATCGTGGAGGGCGTGAAGATCCTGTCCGCGGGTCACCTCGGCGACGTGGTCGCCTGGACGCGCGGTTCGGCGGAGCTCCTCCCGCCGCCGGGGGCGGTGCCGGCGCCGCCCCCGGGCGTCCCCGTCGACCTCGCCGACGTGACGGGCCAGGAGAACGCGAAGCGGGCGCTGGAGATCGCCGCCGCGGGGGGCCACAACCTGCTCTTCTTCGGGCCGCCGGGCAGCGGCAAGACGATGCTCGCCCGCCGCCTGCCGACGCTCCTCCCGCCCCTCGCGTTCGAGGAGGCGCTCGAGGCGACCGTGGTCCACAGCGTCGCGGGGCTCACCCGCCACCGCGGCCTCCTCGCCGATCGCCCCTTCCGCGCGCCGCACCACTCGATCTCCGACGCCGGCCTCGTGGGCGGCAGCAGCGTCCCGCGGCCTGGCGAGGTCTCGCTCGCGCACCAGGGCGTCCTGTTCCTCGACGAGCTCCCCGAGTTCCGGCGCCACGTCCTCGAGGCGCTGCGGCAGCCGCTCGAGGACGGCGAGGTCACGATCGCGCGGGCCGGCCGGAGCGTCACGTACCCCGCCGAGCTCACGCTCGTCGCCGCGATGAACCCCTGTCCGTGCGGCTACCACGGCGACCGGCGGAGGCGCTGCCACTGCACGCCGCACGAGCTGCTCAGCTACCGGCGGCGCATCTCGGGGCCGCTGCTCGACCGGATCGACCTGCACGTGGACGTGCCCGCCCTCGCCACCCCGCTGCTCGGCGAGGCCGCGGCCAGCGGGCCGACGCGCGCGGAGGCGCGCGCCCGGGTCGCCCGCGCGCGCGCGGTGCAGCGGGGGCGCGCCG
>NZ_JALCZC010000226.1:0-1439 GCF_022690805.1 Anaeromyxobacter sp. SG66 | reverse complement strand
ACCAGGCCGCCGCCGCGCGGACCAGCGCCGGGAGCGCGGCGGCCGGGGCGAGGCCGATCGCGGCGCAGGCCGCGGCGAGGATCGCCATCGGCACGAGCATCGTCCGCGGCGCCTCGTGCGCGGCGCGCGGGTGCGCGCTGCGCGGGGTGCCGAGGAACACCACCCCCACCACCTTGACGAAGCACGCCGCGGCGAGCCCGCCGACCAGCGCCAGCGCCGGCACGCCCAGCGCCGCGAAGGCGAGGAGGTCGCCCCCGCCGCGCTCCAGGGCGGAGAGGAAGCCCATGTAGACGAGCCACTCCGAGACGAACCCGTTGAGCGGCGGGAGCCCGCTGATCGCCGCCGCGCCGACGAGGAAGAGCACCGCGGTCGCGCGCATCGGGCGCGCGAGCCCGCCGAGGAGGTCGAGCTCGCGCGTGCCCGTCGCGTGCTGGACCGCGCCGGCGCCGAGGAAGAGGAGCGACTTGAACAGCGCGTGGTTCACGACGTGGAGCGTCGCGCCCCCGAGCCCGAGCACCACGAGGCCGGGCTCGCCGCGCGACCGGCCGAGCAGCGCGAGCCCGGTGCCGAGGGCGATGATCCCGATGTTCTCGACGCTGTGGTACGCGAGGAGCCGCTTGAGATCGTGCTGCGCGAGGGCGAACGCGACCCCCAGCACGGCGGAGGCGCCGCCGAGCAGGAGGAGCGCCGTCCCCCACGTCGCGGGCGGCGCGGCGAAGAGCCCCGTCACGCGCAGGAGCCCGTAGATGCCGGTCTTGATGAGCACCCCGGACATCACCGCCGAGACGTGCGACGGCGCCGCCGCGTGCGCGCCCGGCAGCCAGAAGTGGAGCGGCATGAGGCCGGCCTTCACGCCGAAGCCGAGGAGCGCGAGCGCGAAGGCGCTCGCCGCGAGCCGGCCCGCACCGGGCAGCCCCTGCATCGCCGCGAAGTCGAACGACCCCGCCGCCTGCCGCAGGAGGGCGAAGAGCGCGAAGAGCGCGAGCGTCCCGACGTGCGTGGCCGCGAGGTACACGAGCGCCGCGCGCTGCACCTCCGCGCGCTCGTGGTCCGTGTGGACGAGGAGGAAGCCGGAGAGCGCCATCACCTCCCAGCCGACGAGGAACACGACGGCGTGCCCCGCCACGACGAGGAGGACCATCCCGCCCGTGGCGAGCCCGTAGAAGAGCTGCAGCCGCACGGCGCGCGGGCCGTGCTCGGCCTGCGGGTAGTAGCCGAGCCCGTACACCGCCCCGAGCGCCGAGACCGCGCAGATGGGCAAGAGGAAGATCGCCGAGAGCGCGTCGAGGCGCAGCCCGAGCGCCGGCGCCGAGAGCTCCCCGCCGAGGAGCACCGTCCCCGCCGCCGCGACGCCGAGGGCCGCCCCCGCGCACAGCGCGGCGCACGCGAGGGCCTGGCCCGCGGCCGGCCGCGCGCGCAGCGCGGCCGCGGCGAGCCCG
>NZ_JALCZC010000225.1:0-1482 GCF_022690805.1 Anaeromyxobacter sp. SG66 | reverse complement strand
CGTCCAGCGCGGCGATGGTGGCCGCGCGGGCGGCGCCCGCGAGCCAGGAGGACGCGCGGTCCTCGTCGGCGATCGAGAACTCCGGGTCGAGGCCGGCTTCGGGCGCGTGCTCCCGCAGGAGCCTCCCGCAGAACCCGTGGATCGTTCCGGCCGGGAGCCGGTCGAGCCCGTGGAGCCGCTCCTGCCACGCCTGCGCGTCCGCGGAGCCCGCGCCGCTCGCGGACGCCGCGCGCGCGCGCTCCGCCACCGCGCCGCGCAGCCGCTGCGAGAGCTCCTCGGCCGCTTTCTCCGTGAAGGTGATCGCGGCGATCTCGGCGGGCGCGCAGGGCGTCCCGAGCGCCTCGCCCGAGAGGAGGCGCGCGCACAGCTCGACGAGCGCGGTGGTCTTCCCGGAGCCCGCGCCCGCCGACACGGCGGTCGGCGCCTCGAGCCGGAAGAGCGCCGTCGCCGCCGGGCCGAACACGATGGGGCCGCTCACGAGCCACCCCCCGCGTCGTCCGGCTCGCCCGCGCTGCCTTCGGCGCGGCACACCGCGCCGTACGGGCAGCCCTCGCAGGTCCGCGGCGCGATGGGGAACTCGCCCGCCCGGATCCGCCGCACGACCTCGACCACGCCCGCCGCGAAGCCGCGCGGGCCCGCCCCGCCGGCGCCCTCCGTACCGGCTCGCTCCGCGCCCTCCGGGGCGGAGAGCGAGAGGACCGGATCCGCAGCGTCCGTGGCGAACGGCTCCGTGCGCGCCGCCTTCCGGAGGAGCGCGTAGGCGGCCTCGAGGTGCTCGCGGCCGGGCAGGTCGCGCGCCGCGGCGGCGAGGTACGCCGGCACCTGGAAGCTCGTGACGCCCATCGCCTCCGGGTCGAGCAGCTCGGCGTAGGCCGTCGCGTGGCGCGCGTTCTTGTAGTCGACGACGAGGAGCCGGTCGCCGGACGCGTCGACGCGGTCGATCCGCCCCTGCAGCAGCACGGTCTCTGCGCCGGCGCGCACCTCGAGCGGCGGCCGCTCCGACCTCCCGCCGAAGCGGTGCTCGAGGAGCGCCGGGACGAGCCCGTCGTGATCGCGCGCCTCCGCCAGCACCACGCGCGCGAGGCGCGCGAGCACCGCCTCGCGGCGCGCCGACCAGACCGCCGGATCGCCGGTCCTGCCCTCCGCCTCGAAGCGCGCGAACACCGACTCCGCCACGGCGTGCGCCTCGGCCACGTCGGCCGCGTCCCCGGCGGGCGGCCACGCCCGGCGCGCGAGCCTCGCCTCGACGAACCGCTCGAGCGCCGCGTGCAGCAGGCTCCCCTCGTCGCGCGGTTCCTGGTCGAGGTCGCCGGTCGCCGGGTCCGGCAGGCGGGCCCCGAGCTGGAGGAACAGGCGGAACGGGCACCGCGCGTACGTCTCGAGCTGCGTGGGCGACCACTCGGCGGGGAGCGCGGCGCGCAGGGCGCCCGCGAGCGGCCCGCCGACCGCCCCCGCGTGCGGCGCCGGCCGCCGCGCGCGGAG
>NZ_JALCZC010000224.1:0-1496 GCF_022690805.1 Anaeromyxobacter sp. SG66 | reverse complement strand
CGGCGTCCTCGCCCTCGGCCTCGGCGCCGCCCGGGAGGGCGCGCGCGGCGAGCCCCAGCGCCGCGAGCTCGGCCGCGAGGACGGGCTCGAGGCCGGGCGCGCAGGCGCAGAAGATCCGCTCGGAACGGCTCATGCGCCGCATCCTGACGGCACCCCGGCGCCGCTCGCAAGGACCACGCGCGCCCCGGCGCGCGAGCCGCTCGCCCACGGGGCCGGCGGACCGTCGCGCTTGCGCCGCGGCGGCCCCCCCGGGTAAAGGTCGCCGCCTCGGGAGGCTCCTTGCGGCTCGGCGGCTTCGTCATCCACGGCGACAACGCGGACACCCTCGCGCGCTGCCTCGACTCGGTCGCGGCGGTCGCGGACGAGCTCGTCGCGGTGGACTCCTGCTCGTCGGACGGGTCCGCCGAGCTCGTCCGCGCGCGCGGCATCCGCCACGTGGTCCACCGGTGGGAGGGCTACGGCGCCGCGCGCCAGGTGGCCACGGAGGCCTTGCCCGCCTGCGACTACGTGTTCTTCCTCGACTCGGACGAGTGGCTGGAGCCCGAGGCGATCGCCGCGCTCCGCGCCTGGAAGGCGTCCGCGCCGTCCGCGCCGCACTACTCGCTCGTCCGGCGCGACTGGGCGGAGCTGCCGGGTCACCGCTTCCTCTTCCGCACCGAGCGGCACGTCCGGCTCGTGCGGCGCGACCACGCGCGCTGGGAGCCGAGCATGATCGTCCACGAGGCGCTCCCGCCCGCGGCCACGGTGCGGCTCGAGGCGCACGTCGAGCACCGCTTCGCGACGAGCGTCGAGGCGATGCGCTCGAAGGTCGATCGCTACGCGCTCCTGTGGGCCATCCGCTTCCACGCGGAGGGACGCCGCACGAAGCCGCCTGCGCTCCAGAAGGCGGTCCACGCCGCGAAGGAGACGCTCGTCCACGGCGCGCTGTTCCGCGGGGGCCGCGACGGCGTCCGCCTCGCCGAGGCGGTCGCGCACTACCACGCGCGCAAGTACGCGCTCCTCGACGACGTGCGGCGCGGCGCGCACCCCGAGCTCGTCCGCGCCTTCGCGGAGCGGCGGTTCGCGGACGTGTACCGGCTGCTGCCGTAGCACGTCCGGCGCGCCGTTCAGCGTCGTCCGGCTTCCTCCCCGGGCCCTGCGCCTGCGCCCGGACCCCGCGCCGCCTGCGCGAGGAGCACGCCTCCGGCGAGGAGCGCGGCGGGGACGAGCAACATGGCCCACCAGAGCGAGGTGCGGTGCGAGACCGCGCCGACGACGAGCGCCGCCGGCGCGTCACCGAGGAGCGCGACGAGGAGGAGCGCGCCCGTCGCGGCGCCGCGGCGGTCGGCGGGCAGCGTCCGCGCGAGCGCCTCGCGCAGCGCGGCGAGCGCGACGAGCACGAGCGCGATGGCCGTCACCAGGGCGGCGAGGTACGCCACCGGGCGCCGGGCGAGGAGGGCGCCGAGGGCGAGCGGCGCGGCCGCCAGGGCCGCCCCGGGGCAGAGCCAGCGGGAAGC
>NZ_JALCZC010000223.1:0-1670 GCF_022690805.1 Anaeromyxobacter sp. SG66 | reverse complement strand
GCGCCGCGCGCCTGGCGGCCCAGGGCGCGCTCGCGCTCGTCGGGGTGCACTGCGCCGCGCTCGGCGCGCCCGGCTGGTTCGCGCCGGCGACGTGGCCGGGCCGGCTCCCGCCGCTCACGCTCCTCGGGGCGCTCGCCGCCGCGGTGGGCCTCGCCGCGACGCTCAGCGCGCGCGGAGGTACTGCTTCGGCCAGGGCCCGTCCTGCCCGAGCGTCCCCGCCGCGCGCAGCGGGAAGTGCGGATCGCGAAGCAGCTCGCGGGCCATGAGCACGAGGTCCGCCTGCCCGGAGCGGATCACGTGGTCCGCCTGCTCGGGGGCGCTGATCATCCCGACGGCCCCCGTCGCGACGTGCGCCTCGCGGCGGATGCGCTCGGCGAAGCCGGTCTGGTAGCCCGGTCCGGCGGGCACCTTCGCGGTGGGGACGAGCCCGCCCGACGAGACGTCGACGAGCTCGACGCCGAGCGGGGCGAGGCCGCGGGCGAGCTCCACCGACTGCTCGACGTCCCAGCCGCCCTCTGCCCAGTCCGTCGCGGAGATCCGCAGGATCACCGGGAGCGGCTCGGGCCACTCCGCGCGCACCGCGGCCACCACCTCGCGCAGGAGCCGGGTCCGGTTCTCGAACGGCCCGCCGTAGGCGTCGGTGCGGCGGTTCGAGAGCGGCGAGAGGAACTGGTGGAGGAGGTAGCCGTGCGCCGCGTGGATCTCGACGGCCCGGAACCCCGCCGCCGCCGCGCGCCGCGCCGCGGCGGCGAACGCGTGGACCACGCCGCGGAGCTCGCCCGCGTCGAGCGCGTGCGGCGCCGCATCGCCGTCCCTGAACGGCAGCGCGCTCGGCGCCACCGGCTGCCACCCGCCGGCGCTCCGGCCGAGCTGCGCGCCTCCCTCCCACGGCGGCGCGGTCGAGGCCTTCCGGCCGGCGTGGGCGAGCTGCAGGCAGCTCGCGGCGCCCTGGCCCTCGATGAAGCGCACGATCCGCGCGAGGGGCTCCACCTGGGCGTCGTCCCAGAGCCCGAGATCGGCCGGGGAGATGCGGCCCCGGGCCTCCACCGCGGTCGCCTCGAACATGACGAGCCCCGCGCCGCCGGCGGCGCGCGCGCCCAGGTGGACGAGGTGCCAGTCGTTGGCGCGTCCGTCGACGGCCGAGTACTGGCACATCGGCGACACCGCGATCCGGTTCCGGAGGGTGAGGGAGCGGAGGGTGAGCGGGGAGAAGAGGTGCATCCCCCGATGAAGCCCCGGACCGGGCGCGCGCGCAAGCGCGCCTTCCGGGGTCACCGATCCGCCGCGGCCCGAGCTTCGCCTATCGCTCCTCGTCCTCGTGCGGCAGCGCCGCCCCGAGGTCCTCCTCGCGGACGTGGGCGTCCTTGGGCGGGGCGGAGAAGCCCTCGTGCGGCGCGACGTGCACGAGCTCGTGCTCCGCGACGTCCTCCGCCGCGCCTCCCTCACCGGACCTCCCCGCCTGCGCGTGCAGATCGGGCCTGTCGACGCGCCCGGGCCGGAGCGGGTCGGGCCGCGCCGACGCGAGGCCCGGCTCGAGCTCCGCGGGGCTCTTCACCTCGTGGACCTCCGGCGCGCGCCGCGACCGAGCCTGCGCGCCGGCGGGCGTGGTCCGGCCGCGCCCCGCGAGCGCCGCCTCCTCGCGCGCGTCGGCGCGCCGCGACTCGCCGGCG
>NZ_JALCZC010000222.1:0-1704 GCF_022690805.1 Anaeromyxobacter sp. SG66 | reverse complement strand
GTGGCCGTGCGCCCGCGGCGCGCACCCGCCGCGCGGCCCTTCCGCGCCGCGCCGGCAGAGGCGCGGGGGGTTCGCCGTCCGGTCGCGCGCGCCTGCGCGGTCTCCTTCGCCACGAGCTTGTTGAAGTTGCTCTGCTCGCCGCCGGCGGTGGTGTCCTGGTAGACCAACGCCAGGCCCGACTCGTCGAACTTCCGGAACCAGTCGTCCCACTCGATGCGGTCCAGCTTCCCCTCGCCGGAGTAGCCGGGGAAGTCGATGCGGATGATCCCGGTACCGGGGGCGCCGCGTGCGGTCGACGTCACCTCCGCCGGCCAGCCGCCGCGCTCCTCGACCCACCTCCGGATCGTCTCGTGATCGGTCGTCGTCTGCGACCTCGTTCGCGCCATGAGTGCCTCCTCGTCGCGAACAGCATGCGCACGGGCGAGAGGCGGCGAAAGGCCGCTCGCCGCGCGCGGCCTGCACCCCGCGTGACCAAGAGCCGCCGAGGTGCGGAGCACGCCGACGGCTGCGTCGGTGCGCCTTCAGGAGAGGGAAGGACCGGTCTCGCACGGCTCCTCCTGCGGGCGCGCACGGCGGCGGTCGTCCACCGGACGGACGGGGCGCCGCGCGATCCACGCGCGCCGCGAGCGAAACGGGAAGGTGACGGCGGTGCGACCTCGACCTCGACCTCGACCTCGACCTCGACCTCGAACCGGCCCGCCCGTGGTTCCCGCCGCGTGTGCGCGCGCGGCGCCGCTGTCGTTGGAGGTCCGCAGCCCCGGCGGGGGGCCGCGCCCGGGTTGCATGCGGGCCAGACCCGGCTCAATATCCGGGCCCAACCGGAGGACATTCACGATGCGTCATGTCACGATCGCCCTCGCCATCCTCGCCCTCGCAGGCGCCACCCGTGTCTCGGCCCAGACGCCCTGGGACGTCGCGAAGAAGGCCGCGGGCAACGCCACCGTCGGGAAGCTCGAGAAGCAGATCAACAAGCGGCTGCTCGACGAGGGCCGCAAGAACCAGTGCTCGTTCAAGACGGACACGGACGTCCTCGAGCCCGGCTGCGACGCCAAGATGCAGCGGCTCTCCAACGTGCTCATCGACGCCAAGAAGCAGCTCAACGGCGCCGGCGTGAAGAACTTCAAGTTCGTCGTGTCCGGCCACACGGACTCGAGCGGCAACGCGAAGCACAACGACGAGCTCTCCGCGAAGCGCGCGGCGGTCGTCGAGCGCGAGCTCGTCGCGAAGGGCGTGCCGAAGGAGGAGATCGAGTCGGTCGGCATGGGCTCGAAGAAGCTGCTCGTGAAGCCGGACGACACGGCCGCGAAGAAGGCGAAGAACCGGCGGTACGAGATCCAGGTCAAGCTGTAGCGGCGCGCGGCGCGGGCGCCCCGCCGAGCCCGGCGGGCCCCGCGCCCCGTCGCACCCCCGGCCACTCGTTGCGCGTGAGCCGGAGCTGCGCCCGAATCCCCTGCGCCGCCCGGCCCGGGCTCGCTGCGCGCGCCGAGGCGGATCGCGCGAGTCGCCCCGCCGTCCCGTCCACGGGCGTCCGCCCGTTCAGCCGAGGGGTCCCGCGGCCCCCGAAGAGGGTCCAGATTCTTCCCAGGAGGAGGAATCATGACCTACAGGATCAAGGGCGCGCTCGCTGCAGCGGCGCTCGTCGCTGCCGGGGCGGCGGGCGCGCAGGTGCCTCGCTGGCCGCCGGCCCCCGAGCAGCGCCCGGGC
>NZ_JALCZC010000221.1:0-1731 GCF_022690805.1 Anaeromyxobacter sp. SG66 | reverse complement strand
CTAGAACGCCGACCGGTTTGAAAAGGATCTCATCACGCGGCCTTTCGCTGGATCGTCTCGAAGTTCTGAATGGCGCAGGCGCGGCGTAGGTCGAAGAGGTTCTTGCGGACGCCGCGGTAGCGAGCGCGGCGTCCCTGCCGACGAGCGAGGTGCGCGAGGCGATGCTCGACGGCGACCCGCTCGCGGAGCCTGGCCCGACCCGTTCGCGTCTTCTGTAGCTTGCGCAGCTTGTGCTGGAGCCGCTCGTTCTCGGCGATCGCGACGGTCCGGCCGCTTCCGGCGCTCGCTGCGGTGCAGTTCGCGCGCAGACGACAATGGTCGCATGCCTCGGGATCGAACTCGACGACCGAGCCGAACTCGATGCGCTCGGTCTCGCCGGCCGGGCAGGTGATGGTGAGGTCGCGCAGGTTGAGCTTGAAGTCACCCTTCGCGAAGGACTTCCCGTTCCGCGCCACCCAGGGCTTGCAGATGACTTCGCCACCCGCACCGAGGATCTCGTCCACAAGCGGGCTCGCGATGTAGCCGCGGTCGATGTTCAGTTCGGCGATCCCACGCCCCTGCAACTCGATGTCCCGCTTCAGCTCCGGCGCGGCCTCCTCCTCCGGCCGGTTCGCTGGCGTGATCGCTCCGGCGATAATGAGATCGCTGTCGAGGTCGGTGGCGATGTGGCGCTTGTAGCCGTTGAAGCGCTTCGACTTGCTCTTGCGCCCGTGGCGCATCTCGCGATCTTCGACCGAGACGCGACGGTCCGCAGCCACGCCCTCGCGGATCTTCACGCCGCCGCCGCCCGGGTCGGGCTCCAGGTCCTGGCTCATCAGCTGCGCGAGGGTCTCGATCTCGTCCTTGAGCGGCGGCTTCTTCTTCTCCGCCGCGAGCTGCGCGCCGATCCAGTCCTTCAGGTTCTCGAGCTGGAACGCCAACGACTTCACCGCCGAGGCCTTCTGCGCAGGGTCGCTCCAGTCGAGGTCGAGCGCCTTCTTCACGCTCGACTCGGCAAGCAACGGTGCGCGCGCCTCGCGGCACACCCGTTCTACCGGCCAGTCGAGCAACCCCGCCGCGCACTCGACCACCTTGCGGCCGGCGTGGGCGAGCAAGTTGATGGTGTCCTCGACTCGGCCGGCGCCTTCGAGCGGGCTGGAGTCGATCGCCACGCGCAGCGTCTTCGGCAGCTTCTTCCAGTCGAACTCGCTGGTCGCCCTCGCCAGCTCGATCGTGCGCTCCAGGAGTCGCCGGTCCATGTCGTTCGCGATGAGTCGCTCGCGGAACGCTTGCAGCGCGCCCTGGGAGAAGGCCGGCTCGGTCTCGCCAAGCCGACCCAGCACCATCTGCCAGCGCGCGTCGAAGACCGACGCCTCGACTGCGTCGAAGTCCGACATCCCGAGGTAGCCCTGCAGCACCAGCGCCATCGCGAGCAGCGCTGGCGGCACCGGCTCCTTGCCGGCGCCGGTGTCCCGGTACATCGACTCCAGCTCCGCCTGGAAGGCGTCGTCGAAGATCTCGTGCCGGTGGCGGCGCAGGAAGGCGAAGAGCTTCCGCCTCTTCTCCAGCCGCTTCAGGATGAACTGCTCCTGCCGCGTCACCGCCGCGCTCGGCCGCCACCGCTCCATCGCCACCTCCGCGCGAGCACCGGCTCGCTCGAAGGCGAGAGGATCACGGGCGGATGGGCCCTGTCGATCCCCGGCGGGTAAGCGATGGGATTCATGGGGACTTCAAGCCGATCGGCGCTCTAGA
>NZ_JALCZC010000220.1:0-1746 GCF_022690805.1 Anaeromyxobacter sp. SG66 | reverse complement strand
GGGGGCGGACGCGCCACGCCGGGAGCGCCCGCGGGCGCGGGGCGAGCGGCAGCGGCCGGCGCCGGCGCGCCTCCGTCGGCCTTCTCGAACGAGTCCCACTTCGAGTCGCTCGTGCCCGACACGCCCGAGACGCGGAGCGCGAAGTCGTCCGGGTTCGTCGCCTGGCGGAGCGCCTCCTCGTAGCTGATGAGGCCGGCCTTCAGCAGGGACATGAGCGACTGGTCGAACGTCTGCATCCCGTACGACACATGGCCCTGGGCGATCGCCTCCGGGATCTCCTTGGTGCGGTCCTTGTCCTCGATGAGCTCGCGGACCCGGGCGGTCGCGAGGAGCACCTCGATGGCGGGCACGCGCCCCTTGCCGTCGGCGCGCGGCACGAGCCGCTGGCTGATGACGCCGCGCAGGACCGAGCCGAGCTGCAGGCGAACCTGCTTCTGCTGGTAGGGCGGGAAGGCCGAGATGATGCGGTTGATGGTCTCGGTCGCGTCGAGGGTGTGGAGCGTCGACATGACGAGGTGGCCCGTCTCCGCCGCGGTGAGCGCCGTCTCGATGGTCTCGAGGTCGCGCATCTCCCCGACGAGGATGACGTCGGGGTCCTGGCGCAGCGCGCTCTTCAGCGCCTGGCCGAAGCTCATCGTGTCGACGCCCACCTCGCGCTGGTTCACGATCGACCGCTTGTCGCGGATGAGGAACTCGATCGGATCCTCGATCGTCATGATGTGGCAGGTCTCGGTGGCGTTGATGTGGTCGATCATCGCCGCGAGCGACGTCGACTTGCCGGAGCCGGTCGTGCCGGTGACGAGGACGAGGCCGCGCTGCTCGGCGGCGATCTTCTCGAGCACCTTCGGCAGCATGAGCTGCTCGATCGTCTGGATCTTGAAGGGGATGACCCGCAGCACGACGCCGATCGTCCCGCGCTGCTGGAAGACGTTCACGCGGAAGCGGCCGAGGCCGGGCACGCCGTAGGCGAGGTCCACCTCGTTCGTCTGCTTGAACTTCTCCCGCTGGTAGTCGTTCATGATCCCGACGGCCATCCGCCCGATCTCCTCGGGCGGGAGGCGGCGCGCGTCCTTCAGCGGCAGCAGCGCGCCGTCCACCCGGAACATCGGCGGCAGCCCCGCCTTGAGGTGGATGTCCGAGGCGCCGCCGCGGAGCGCGACCTGCAGGATCTCGTTGAGTTCCATCGCGCGCGGAGCGTAACACCGCGATCCGGGCTTATCCATGCCGGACCCGAGGGACGGAGGCGCCCGATTGCGAGCGATTACGCCGATGTAGGCGAGCGTGAGCGGCCGTCGGCCTCGCACGCAGAGGCGGGGTCCGCGAGCGTCGCGACCTCCCGCCGCCGGCGGAGCAGCTCGCGCAACGCGCCGCGTCGCACGATCGCGGAGACCCCGCCCACCGCGAGGCTCGCCACGATCATCGACGCGTGCGTGAGCACCGCGAGCGCCGCCGCGTCGTCCGGCGCGGCCCCGAGCCGGCGGGCTGCCCACGCGGCGAGGCTCCAGTAGACGCCCGTCCCGATCGGCAGGCCCGGAGTGAGCTGACCGAAGGTGATCACCGCGACGAGGACCGCTCCGCCGGCGATCCCGGCGTCCACGCCGAAGGCGGCGAGCGGGATCGCGTACGCGGCCGCGGCGGTGAGCGCGGGCGCGACGGCGACGAGGAGCGCGAGCCCGAGGCGGGCCGGGCTCCCCACCCCCGCGAGCCCGGCGCCGAGCGCCCCGAGCGCCGCGCCGAGCCGCGGGA
>NZ_JALCZC010000022.1:0-58523 GCF_022690805.1 Anaeromyxobacter sp. SG66 | reverse complement strand
GCCGCCCCCGCGGCGGCGAAGCTCCCCGCGCCGCGGTCGCCCGCAGCCGAGACGGGTCCGCTCCCCGCCGCGACGCCGGCGGCGCGCACCCCGGCCCCCGTCGAGGCCACGGCCGCGCCCGCCTCCCCGAGGCCGCAACCGGCGGCGCCGGCCGCGCCCGCCCCGCGTCCGGAGGCGATCCCGAGCACCTCGCCGGCGGCGTCGCCGGGCGGGGAGAGACAGGGAGGAACCCCCGGTGGCGCCTGACGTGTCGCTCGCGGCGACCCCGCACCGCAGGCTGTTCGCGCACTTCCCCTGGCACGTCGCGTTCGTGACGCTCGCCATCTCGGCGATCGGCGTCTGGAACCTCGCCTCGGCGTCCCGCAGCGCTCACGCGCCGGTCTGGATCTCCCAGGCGGCGTGGATGGGGCTCGGGATCGTGATCGCGCTGTCCCTGACGGTCTTCGACCAGCGCACGTTCCACCGGCTCGCGTGGATCTTCTACGCGGTGGTGATCGTGCTGCTCCTGCTCGTGTACGTGAAGGGCCGCTACGTCATGGGCGCGCGGCGGTGGCTCACCATCGGGCCCGTGAACTTCCAGCCGTCGGAGCTCGCGAAGCTCTCCGTCGCGCTCGCGCTCGCGAGCTACTTCCACGCGGACGCCGACAAGCGGAAGAACGGCTACGGGCTCGCCACGCTCGTGGTGCCGTTCCTCATCATCATGGTGCCGGCGGGGCTCGTGCTGAAGCAGCCCGACCTCGGCACCGCGCTCATCGTGATGGCGGTCGGGTTCACGCAGATCCTCTTCGCGCGCGTGCGGTGGAAGACCCTGGCCCTGCTCGCCGGCGTGGCGATCGTGGGCGCCGGGCTCCTCTACCCGCACCTGAAGCCGTACCAGAAGAAGCGGGTCGAGACCTTCCTCAACCCCGAGTCCGACGTGCTCGGGGCGGGCTACCACGCGACGCAGTCGATCATCGCGGTCGGCTCGGGGCAGGCGCTCGGCAAGGGCTGGGGGCAGGGCACGCAGACGTACCTGTCGTTCCTCCCCGAGCAGCACACCGACTTCATCTTCTCGGTGTGGGCGGAGGAGCACGGGTTCCTGGGCTGCCTGCTCCTGCTCGCGCTCTACTTCGTGCTCGTGGCGAGCGCGATCGACATCTGCGGGAACGCGCGCGACCGCTTCGGCCACTTCCTCGCGGCGGGGCTCACGGGGATGATCTTCTGGCACGTCGCGATCAACATCGGGATGGTGATCGGGCTCTTGCCGGTGGTGGGCGTGACGCTGCCGCTCATGAGCTACGGCGGCTCGTCCGTCATCGCCATCTACACCGGCATCGGGCTGCTCGCGAACGTCGGCATGAGGCGGTTTGTGAATTGATCGGTCTCCGCGTCCTCGTCGCGGCTACGGAGCCGCTGGGGACCCGCGCCACCGGAGACGAGAACGCCCGCGGTCCTCGGGGGGCCGCGGGCGTCGTGTCCGGATCGGATCCGGAGCGCGCGTCAGCTGATGGCCTTCTTCAGGCTCTCCTCGAGCTTCGCCTTCGGCACGGCGCCGACGATGGTGTCCACCACGCGGCCGCCCTTGAAGACGAGGAGCGTCGGGATCGAGCGGATGCCGTACTGCTGCGGCACGTTCTGGTGCTCGTCGACGTCCATCTTGGCGACCTTCACCTTGCCCTTGTACTGCTTCGCCAGCTCCTCGACCGTGGGGGCGATCGCCTTGCAGGGTCCACACCACACGGCCCAGAAGTCGACGAGGACGGGAACGTCGCTCTTCAGGACCTCCTGCTCGAAGGTGGAGTCCTGCAGGATGACGAGATCGTTCGATGCCATGCGTTCTCCTTAACGCTCCGGTCGCCTGGGGCGCACTAATTAGCGGCTGTCCTGGATCCTGGCAAGCGCCTCGCGCGCCGTGATAGCTTCCGACCCGACCGGTCGCCGCCCGCGAGAAGCGCGCTACGTCCGCGATCGCGCCGAGGTATCCTACCCGTCCATGGCTGGGCTCCACCTCGTTCGCCGGGTCTCCCCGGACCGCCGCGCCGGCGCCCCTGCGAAGCGGACCGCGGGCCATCCCCGCTGCGGCGCGATGCCGCGGCCTGGAGGGCAGGCGGGCGGAGGCGCGCTCGGATATCCGTCCGCGCGTCACGAGGCGCAGGCATCGGCGTGGACGATCCGTGGAAGGGAGCGGGGGGGCTCACCCGTTTCCTTGGGTAGGAGAAGGCAGGCCGCATGAGCATCGTCATCCTCCGCATCGCCGCCGCGCTGTACGCCGTCGCCGCGGGCGCCTACATCGTGTTCTTCTCGCGGCCGCGCCACCGGGCCGCGGCCACCGCCGGCTTCTGGGTCCTGGCCTCGGCGTTCCTCGTGCACGCCGTCGCCATCGGCGTCGGCTGCAGCGAGTACGGCGGGGCGGAGTTCTTCGGGCTGCGCGGCGGCCTCGTCCTGCTCGTCTGGCTCCTCACCGGCGCGTACCTGTTCCTGCAGCGCTACTACAAGCTCCCCACCATCGGCGCCTTCGTGACGCCGCTCGCGCTCGTCGTGCTCCTGCCCACGCTCTTCGGGACGCCCGGCCACCCCGGCGTCGCGCCCGAGACGGTGCGGTACCCGAGCGTCACCCTGCACATCCTCTCCGCGGTGGGAGGCGTGGCGCTCTTCGCGATCGCGTTCGGGGTCGCGATCATGTACCTGCTGCAGGAGCGCGAGGTGAAGGGCAAGCGCTTCGGCGCGCTGTTCTCGCGCCTGCCCTCGCTGGACGCCCTCGATCAGATGATCCAGCGGCTCGTCCGCGCCGGCTTCGTCGTCTACACGGTCGCGCTCGTGGCCGGCACCATCACCGCCACGGCGGTGTGGAACAGCGCCTGGTCCTGGGATCCGCAGCAGGTGGTCTCGCTCGGGATCTGGATCCTCTACGGCGCGATGGTCCAGCTCCGCCACAGCGGCTGGCACGGGCGGCGGTACGCGCTCATGACCCTCGTCGGGTTCGTCATCCTGCTCTCGTCGATGGTGTCGCTGAAGATCGTCCCCGGGGTGACCCGCCACGCCGGCGACTACGGCGCGCGGGTCTCGGAGATCTCGCAGTGAGCGGGCGTGAGATCTACCTCGTCGGCCTCTCGCACAAGAGCGCGCCCATCGAGGTGCGCGAGCGGGTCGCCCTGACCGGCGATCTCCTCAAGGCGGCGCTCTGCGCGCTCAAGGGGTCGGACGGCGTCGCCGAGGCGGTCGTCGTCTCCACCTGCAACCGCGTGGAGGTCTACGTCCACGCCGACGGCATCGAGCCGGCGCGCGGCTTCTTCACCTCGCGCACGGCGGAGGCGGACGGCCACCTCTACGCAAAGATCGGCGTGGAGGCGATCCGCCACCTCTTCCGCGTCGCGGCGAGCCTCGACTCGATGGTGGTCGGCGAGCAGCAGATCCTCGGACAGGTGAAGGAGGCATACGGGCTCGCGAGCGCCGCGCAGTCGGCCGGCCCGTACATGTCGCGCCTCTGCAACCGCGCCTTCGCGACGGCCAAGCGCGTCCGGAGCGAGACCGACATCGGCCGCGGCGCGACGAGCATGTCGCAGGTCGCGGTCGAGCTCGTGGAGAAGATCTTCGGGGATCTGAAGGGCAGGACCATCCTGCTCGTCGGCGCGGGCAAGATGGGCGCGCTCTCCGCGAAGGCGCTCGCGGTGCTCGGCGCGGATCGCATCCTCGTGACGAACCGCTCGCCCGAGCGCGGCATGGCGCTCGCCCAGCAGGTCGGGGGGAGCTTCCGCGCGTGGGACGAGCTGCAGCGCCTCCTCGTCGAGGCGGACGTGGTGATCGTCTCGACCGGCGCGCCGACCTACGTCGTCACCCGCGAGATGGTGCACCAGGCGATGAAGGCGCGCCGCAGCCGCTCGATGTGCCTCATCGATCTGGCCGTGCCGCGCAACGTCGATCCGGCCTGCGCCGACCTCGGCGAGGTGTTCGCCTACGACGTGGACGACATGGAGAAGGTCGTCCAGGCCACGCAGGAGGCCCGCCGCGGCGAGGCGCTCCGCGCCGAGGCGATCGTCGAGGCGGAGGTGATGGCCTTCGCGAGGGAGCGGGACGCCCGCGCGGCGCTGCCGGTCCTCGCGCAGCTCCGGCGGCACGCGGAGCAGATCGCGCGGGCGGAGGCGGAGCGGACGCTCTCGCACCTCGGCCCGAAGCTGGACGAGAAGGGCAAGAAGAGCGTGGAGGCGATGGCGCAGGCCATCGTGAACAAGCTCCTGCACGGTCCGACGGCGCGCCTCAAGGCGGCGGCGTCGACGGGCGACGGCGACCTCCCGGGCGCCGCCGCGGAGCTGTTCGGCATCGAGAACGAGCCGGCGCGCCCGGAGAGCGCGCCGGCGGACCCCGTCGAGGGCCGCGCCGCGGCCTCGTCGGAGCGCAGCTAGGAGAGCTACCCGAGATGATCCGCATCGCGACCCGCCGCAGCCCCCTCGCCAAGTGGCAGGCCCACCACGTCTCTGACCTCCTCCGGGCGAAGGAGCCCGGCCTCGAGGTCCGCCTCCACGAGCTCGTCACGAAGGGCGACCGGATCCTCGAGGTCCCGCTCGCCGAGGTCGGTGGCAAGGGCCTCTTCGTGAAGGAGATCGAGGACGCGCTCCTGAACGGGGACGCCGAGATCGCCGTCCACTCGATGAAGGATTTGCCCGCCGTGCTGGCGCCGGGCCTCGCCATCGGCGCGGTGCCGGAGCGAGAGGACCCGCGCGACGCGCTCTGCTCGCCGCGCTACAAGACGCTCGCCGGGCTCCCCAGGGGCGCCAAGGTCGGCACCTCCAGCCTCCGTCGCGGCGCCCAGCTCAAGGCGCTCCGCCCCGACCTCCACATCGAGGTGGTCCGCGGCAACGTCGAGACCCGCCTCCGCAAGGCGAGCGAGGGGCTCGACGCGGTCGTCCTCGCGTACGCCGGGCTGCGCCGGCTGGGCCTCGCCGAGCACGCCACCTACGTCTTCCCCCCCGAGGAGATGCTCCCCGCCGTCGCCCAGGGCGCGCTCGCGCTCGAGGCGCGCGCGTCGGACGGGCCGACGATGACGCGGCTCGCCGCGCTCGACCACGCCGAGACGCGCACCCGCGTCGAGGCGGAGCGCGGGTTCCTCGCCCGCATCGAGGGCGGCTGCCAGGTGCCCATCGCCGGCCACGCCACCGTCCAGGGCGGGCGCGTCGCGATGCGCGCGCTCGTCGCGTCGCTCGACGGCACACAGGTCATCCGCGGCGAGCGGAGCGGCCCGGCGGCCGAGGCGCGCGCGCTCGGCGTCGCGCTCGCCGAGGAGCTCCTCTCGAAGGGCGCGGACGCGATCCTCCGCGAGTGCGAGGGCAAGATTCCGGGCCTCGCGGCGCCGAAGCGCTAGGCGGCTTCCGTGGCGGCCCGCCTCGACCGTCGCACCGTCGTGGTCACCCGCGGGAAGGGCGGCGAGGACGCGCTCTCCGTGCGCCTGCGCGCCCTCGGGGCGCAGGTGCGCGAGGTCCCGTCCATCGCGTTCGCGGACCCCGGCGATCCGGGGCCGCTCGACGCGGCGCTGCGCGGGCTCGGCCGGTTCGACTGGGCGGTCTTCACGAGCGCGACCGCGGTCGATCGCACCGTGGCGCGGCTCTCCGCGCTGGGCGTGGAGACGGCGGCGCTCGCGCGGCTGCGGCTCGCAGCGGTGGGGCCCGCGACCGCCGAGCGGCTCGCCCGCGCGGTGCGGGAGCCCGACCTCGTCCCCGGCGAGGCGAAGGGCGACGCGCTCGCGCGGGCGCTCGAGCCGCACGTGCGCGGGCGGCGCGTGCTCTTCCCGCGGCCGGCGGAGGGGCGGCCGGAGACCATCGCGGGGCTCCTCGCGGCGGGCGCGGAGCTCACCGCCGTCGAGGCGTACCGGACCGTGCCCGCGCCGGCGGAGGCGATCGCCCCGCTCGGCGACTGGCTCGCGCGCGGAGAGGTCGATGCCGTCGCGTTCGCCTCTCCGTCCGCCGTCCGGGCGGTCGCGAGCGCCCTCGGCGAGCGGGCGCCGCTCCTTCGCGGCGTGCTCCTCGCCGCCATCGGCCCTACCACTGCTGAGGCCCTGCGCGAGCACGGCCTCACGCCGGGCGCGGAGCCCGAGCGGTACACCGGAGCGGACCTCGCGGAGGCGGTCGCGGCGAGGCTCGGCCCCGGGTAGATCTTCGAGGCGAGGGTCTGCGCATGACGACTGAGCTGGACATCGGGGAGACCCTCATCCGCATCCGGGTGCCGCTCGAGCGGTCGGACGGCGAGGCCGGTCCTCCCGACGACTGGCTGTGGGCGGAGCCGCTCGGCGCGGGGCGGTACCGGGTGGAGAGCTGCCCGTTCTTCGCCTACGGCATCTCGCGGGACGACGTGGTCCTCGCGGCCACCGAGGGCGAGGGCGGCGGCGCGGTCGACGAGGACGCGCCCCGGCTCGACGACGTCGTCGAGAAGTGCGGCCACCGCACGCTGCGGCTCGCGCTCGATCCGGGCGCGGAGCTGTCCGACGAGGGCGTGCAGACGTTCCTCGAGCGGCTCCTCGAGCACGGTTGCACGCACGAGGCGCTGCGCCCGAAGCTGGTCGCCGTCGACGTGCCGCCCGAGGTGGACGTGGCCCGGGTCGCGGAGGTCCTGCAGGACCGCGCGAACGAGGGGCTGCTGGTCTGGGAGTGGGCGGATCCGAGGCCCTGCTGAGGGATCACGAGCGGGCGCCGCCCTCAGGAAATCCGAGGACGACGCCGCCGGCCTCAGCGCCCCTTCTTCGCGGCCGCCCGGCGCTCCTTGCGCGCCTCCTTCTCGGCGCGGCGGCGGGCGAGGAACCCCTGCTTCTCGGCGCGCGGCGCGGCCGGCGCGGCGGCGGGGGCACCGGCGCGCGGGGGCGCAGCGCGAGGCGAGGAGCTGGCGGACGGAGGCGGCGCGGCGCCGGCCGCCGCGGTCCGCGCGACGCGCGGCTCACCCGGGCGCTTCGGCGCGAGGGTCCAGTGGAAGAGCCGCTTCACGACGAGCGTCGCGTAGGCGCCCGGCGGCAGCGTGAACGCCACGTTCACCCGCAGGCGACCGCGGTTCAGCTCGTCCCGCTTCGCCTCGCCGACGGCGAGCCGGCCGGGGAACACCAGGATCGGGCGCTCCTCGGGGTCGAAGTGGATCTCGGGCGTGCCGGGCACGGCGAGATCCGCGAGCGTCTGGCCCTCGCGGCGGAGCACCGAGAGCGCGGCGCTCTCCACGGCCGGATCCGAGAACTTCGTCCCCGGGCCGAGGAGCGGGAAGCTCCGCTCGTGCAGCAGCCGCGCCTGCGCGGCGTCGAGCTCGCGCGGGAACAGGAGCGAGCCCGCCTGGTAGCGGATGGACACGAGGCGCTGAATCCCGACGACGTCCTTCAGGTACTGCTTCACGCCCTCGTTCCACAGCCAGCTCTGGTAGGCGAACACCTGGAGCGCGCGCCAGCGCGGCTCGGTCCGCAGGAGCGCGCCCCGGTAGTCGCTGGGGTTCTTGCGCAACCACCGCACGACCGCCTCGTAGCGCTCGGCGCCGGGGTAGGGGTTCCTGCGATCCCACTCGCCCCAGTGCTCCTTCCAGAACCCCTTCACCCGCGCGTCGTCGGAGGCGTCGAGCTCGCTCGGGTGCGCGAGGACGTTCCGGAGCGCGAGCTCGAAGTCACCGCGCATGAGGTCCTTCACGATGAAGCCCTGGCCGTGCTTCAGCGCGCCGAACCGCTGCGAGTCGAAGTAGTTCACGACCCCCAGGCGGCGGACCTCCGCGATGGAGGCCGTGAGGCGGGCGACGTCGTCCTCGGAGAGATCGCGGACGGTCACGGCGAAGCGGTTCGAGGTCGTGTTCTCCGCGGAGATCGCCTCGCGGGACCGCCCGAGCGGCTTCAGGCGGAGATCGGGATCCTGCAGCTCGATCTCGCGGCGGTGGATCGCGATGAGCTGGGTGGTGCGCCCCTGCTTGTCCTTGAGGCCGCAGAAGCTCACGGCCGCGCGGGGGATCTTGAACTGCTTGCAGATGCGCTCGACCGCGTCGAACGTGGAGAGCTTCTGCTTGTCCATCAGGTAGACGTAGTGCGAGCCCTTCGGGTCCTCGTCGAAGCGCCACGACTCGGAGACCTGGAAGTCCTCCGGCTTCTGCTTGAGCTTCATGCGCGCTCCCTACCACGGAACGACCGCCGGGGCGCGGTGCGGGGGGTGGCGCCGCTCCCCTGGCCGGGTGTATGGACCCCGTCCGACCCCGTGCGGCGTGCGCCCGTGGGGCCCGGGGGCGGGTCGATCTCGGAGGTCCGAATGGGCATGGGAGAGCTTCTCGTCGTCCTCTTCATCGTGGTGCTCTTCTTCGGCGCGAGCCGCTTGCCCGCGCTCGGGGAGGGGCTCGGCAAGGCGCTGCGCAGCCTGAAGGGTGCGGTGAGCGGGGAGGGGGTCTCGGGGGGCGGAGAGAAGGCCCGAAAGGTCCCTCCGCGCGAGCTCGGTCCGGGCAGCAGCGAGGGTGAGACCGGAGGGGACGAGCGCTAGTCGAGCGGAGCGCGGCGCGGGAGCACGTCCGGGCGATCCCGGGAAGCGGCCGGCTAGGCCGTCTTCTGCCGGAAGAACAGGACGATCGACAGACAGTGGAACTCGTCGTCGCTCGACTGCGTGACCACGCGGTCCACGACCTCGAGGTCGGCGTTCGAGCGCATCCAGCGCGTGACGGTCTCGCCGAGCTCCTCGCGTTCCTTGGCCTTGGTCGCGGAGAAGACCTTCACCCCGGTGAACTGCTGCATCGCGCTCTCCCCTGTCTCTGACGCCTCGCCCCTTTGCGGCGCGACCGACCCGAAAAAGTATTGCCGACGCATTTTGCACTGTCAAACCTGCGACGCCGATAACACTCGATGTCTCCTCGCGGTTTTTGGGGTCCGCGCCCCCGCCGCGGCTTTTGCTCGGCGGTTTCGGCGTCCCTAGGTTCAGGCCGAGCGGAGGGGTCATGCGGCCGAAGAAGGGCTTCGCGGTCGAGTTCATCAACCGGATCCGGACGATGGATCCCTCGGAGCTGAACGCACTCATCGTGCGTGAGGCGGGGGAGGACCTCGCCCAGTTCTTCCTGTCCTACAGCGCGAGCCTCATCTCCCGTGATCCCGAGAAGGTCCTCGAGAACACCTCGAGCCTCATGTTGATGGGCTATCTCATCCGCGCGGCCGAGGACCGTCGCGAGCACCGCCACGAGCAGGCGGTCGCCCTCGCCTGATCCTTCTCAAGCTCCCGCGCCCCGTGCTAAGCACGCGACGGCCCAGCAGAGGCCGGGGGCGCCATGCTCATCGATCTCCACGTCCACAGCCATCACTCCCGCGGCGGCACGCTCGCGCCGCGCGATGCGCTCCGCCGCGCGAAGGAGGCCGGGCTCGACGGGGTGGCGTTCACGGACCTGAACACGCTCGACGGCCTCGACGAGATCCGCGCCGCGGGCCGGGACGAGGGCCTGCTCGCGCTCGTGGGCGTCGAGGTCTCGACGGATCGCGGCCACTACCTCTGCTTCTTCCCCGATCCGTCGAAGGTCCCGGCGCCGCCGCAGGCGTTCGGGTCCGCGACCCCGTGGCCGGTGCGCGACGTGCTCGCGAAGGTGCGGGCGCTCGGCGGCGTGGCGGTGGCGGCGCACCCCTACGACAAGACGATCGACCGGCCGAGCGGGGACTTCATCTTCACGCTCGAGGGGCTCGCCGCGATCGAGGGCTTGAACGCGCGCGTCACGGCCGCGGCGAACGACCTCGCGGTCGAGGCCGCGGACCACATGACCCTGCCGTGCACCGGCGCGTCCGGCGCGCACGCCTCGCTCGACGAGATCGGGAAGGCCGCGACGCTGTTCCGTGACCCGGTGACGAGCGAGGCCGACCTCGTGGCGCAGCTCAAGGCCGGGACGGTCTTCTGCGTCGCGATGGGCGTCACGCCGCAGCCCGCGTCAGCGGGCGACCGTCGCGAGCGGCGCGACGACCGCGGCGGGCATGGCCACCGGGGCGGTCATGGCGGAGGTCACGGCGGGCGCCGCGAAGGCGGCGGGAACCGCGGCGGCCATCGCGACCGCGGCGGGCGCCGGTAGAGAGCCCCACCGCAGGCCGGATCCGTACTGCCTCCGTACGCCGAGCAGCGGAGCGACGAGTCCGCCCGGCGCAGGCCGGGATCGTGCGCCGTACGCTAGCGCTCCCAGCGGACCAGTCGATCGTCCTGCAAGAACGCGCGGCGCTTGCCGCCCGCCCACGACCACTCTTCCGTCCCCGCGGGCCGGTCGATGCGCTTCCGCTCCGGGAGGCCCCACGCCATCTCCAGCGCGCGCGGGCTCATGCCCTCGGCGGGCTCCTTCTTGAGGATCGCGGCGCGCTGGTCCGGGGGGAGGCCCCGGAAGAACGAGGAGGGATCCTCGACGGAGAGGATCTGCTCGACCTCGGCGCGGACGTCGGCGTAGCTCGCGGCGGTCTGCGGGAGGACCACGACGAGCGGCCGCGACTCGCCGGCCGCCTCGACGTAGACCCACGGGCTGTATCGCGGCGTCATCACCACGCGGCGCGCGATGAGCCAGCCGGTCGGGAACTCCACCTCGCGCAGCCGGACCGCCGTCCCGGGCGGGAGGATCCGCTCGGGCGTGGGCGGGGCGATCGGCGTGCCGCCGGTCGTCTCGATCATGTCGAGCTCGGCCGGCGACTGATCGGTGAGCAGCATCTTGGACCGGTCGCCCCAGAACGGCGCGACGTAGGCGGCGACGCGCAGGTAGCGCTGCTGCCCGTCGAGCTCCTGGTGGACGCGGGTTCGCTCGGTGTCGGGGATGGCCGCGTGCGGCGCGCAGGCCGCGAGGGCGAGGAGGGCGGGGACGAGGAGGGGAGCGCGTCGCATGCACCATTCTTCGCAGAGCCCCGCCCCGCGCACAAGCGAGGCTCCGTCGGCGCTCGAGGTGCCGCGAGGCCGATCGGGTCGGCGCGGCCGGAGAGCGGGGCCGCGCGCTCGCACCCGTCTACTTCCGCTCGGCGTTCTTCCCTTCCTCGATGAGCTCGCGGACGCGCTGCCCGCCCTTGTGACCCAGCTCCGAGTAGCCCTTCGAGCCGAGCTGCTCCTTGCGCGCCTCGCCTCCGAGGCGGCCTGCCTCGCGTACCGTCATGTTGCCGCTCGCGCGGCGCTGTCCCTTGTCCCGGTCCGGCATGTGCGACTCCCTGTCCTCCTGAGGATGGGCCAAAGCTGAGGGTGGGCCCTCTGCGGGGCAAGGGCGCGCGCGCATAAGCTTCTCCCGCCGACGCACCGGGCGCGCCGGCGGGCGCTCCTCGGGGCGGCGCAGGCGGTCGCTCACCGTTACGCTTCAGGCCATGGCGCGGCTGAGCGACAACGCCCTTCACGTCCTGGAACGCCGCTACCTCCTGCGCGACGAGCACGGCGCCGTGGTCGAGACGCCGGAGGCCCTGTTCCGGCGCGTCGCCCGGGCGGTCGCCGCGGCGGAGCCGCCCGGCGAGCGCGATCGAGCCGCCGAGCGGTTCGAGGCACGCATGACGGGGCTCGAGTTCCTGCCCAACTCGCCGACCCTGATGAACGCGGGCCGGACGCACGGCCAGCTCGCCGCCTGCTTCGTGCTGCCCGTGGAGGACGACCTCGCAGCGATCTTCGACGCGCTCAAGTGGGCGGCCCTCATCCACCAGTCCGGCGGAGGCACCGGCTTCGCGTTCTCGCGGCTGCGGCCGCGCGGCGACGTGGTGAAGACCACGCACGGCGTCGCGAGCGGTCCGGTCTCGTTCATGCGCGTCTACGACGCCGCGACCGAGATCATCAAGCAGGGCGGCGTGCGGCGCGGGGCGAACATGGCGGTCCTCTCCGCCGCGCATCCGGACGTCGTCGAGTTCGTGGACGCGAAGCGCGGCCACGGCCTCGAGAACTTCAACCTCTCCGTCGCCGCGCCCGACACGCTGTTCCACGCCGCGTCGCGCGGCGAGCCGTGGCCGCTCCGCCATCCGAGGAGCGGGGCGGTGGTGCGGACGATCGACGCGCGGGCGCTGCTCGACAGGATCGCGGAGGCGGCGTGGGCGTCGGGCGAGCCGGGCCTCCTCTTCCTCGACCGCGTCGAGGCGGCGAACCCGACCCCCGACCTGGGACACTTCGAGGCGGTGAACCCGTGCGGCGAGCAGCCGCTGCTGCCCTTCGAGGCGTGCACGCTCGGCTCCGTGAACCTCGGCCGCTTCGAGCGGGGCGGCCGCGTGGACTGGGACGCGCTCGCCGCGTGCGTGCGGGACGGCGTGCGCTTCCTCGACGACGTGCTCGACGTGAACGTCTGGCCGCTGCCGCAGATCGCGGAGATCTCGCACCGCAACCGGAAGGTCGGGCTCGGCGTGATGGGCTGGGCGGATCTGCTCGTCCGCCTCGGGACGCCCTACGACGCGCCCGAGGCGCTCGCGCTCGCCGACGAGGTCATGGGCTTCGTGCAGCGCGAGGCCCACGCCGCGAGCGAGGAGCTCGCGCGCGAGCGCGGCCCGTTCCCTGGCTTCCCCTCGAGCGCGCTCGCGCGGGACGGCCGCCCGCCGCGCCGGAACGCGACCGTCACGACGATCGCGCCGACCGGCACGCTCGCGCTCATCGCGGGCTGCTCCTCCGGCATCGAGCCGCTCTTCGCGCTCGCCTACGTCCGCCGGGCGCTCGACGACTCCGAGCTCCGCGAGGAGCACCCCCTCGTCGCGCGGGCCCTCCACGAGGCCGGCGCCGGCGCGGCGATCTCCTCGGTGCGCGCGGCGGGACGCGCGCGCGGGATCGTGGGCGTGCCGGACGCGGTCGCGCGGCTCTTCGCCACCGCCTACGACGTCTCGCCCGAGGCGCACGTCCGGATGCAGGCGGCCTTCCAGCGCCGCACCGACAACGGCGTCTCGAAGACCATCAACCTGCCCCGCGACGCCGTCGTCGGCGACGTGGCGCGCGCGTATGCGCTCGCGTTCGAGCTCGGCTGCAAGGGGATCACCGTCTACCGCGACGGCTCGCGCGAGCAGCAGGTGCTCACGAGCGGCGCCACGCGGAACGGCGAGGAGTGTCCGCAGTGCGCGTCCGCCCTCACCCGGGCCGGCGGCTGCATGACGTGCGGTCACTGCGGCTGGGCGAGCTGCGAGACGACCGAGTGAGGTGAGCCGTGCCTCGCTGCCGCGCCCGGGCCATCCGGGGCCGGCGGTCGTTCCGGGCGGGGCGCGGGAGGGGAGCCCTCGCTCGCATACGCGTCCTGCGCGGACGCGTCACGTCGTCACGGGAGTGGTAGGGGCCTTCCACCGACATTACAGACAGTGCCGGACGTCGGGAGAAGTCGCCGTCAGGGAGGTCCCCGATGAGAGCGATCGTCGCGGATGATCACGAGGTGGTGCGGCGGGGCGTGCGTGCCCTCGTCGAGTCGCACCCCGGCTGGACGGTGTGCGGCGAGGCCTCGAACGGACGGGACGCCGTCCGGCTCGCTCAGGAGCTCCGCCCGGACGTCGTGGTGCTCGACGTCACCATGCCCGACCTGAACGGGCTCGAGGCGACGCGCGAGATCCGCTCGACGGTGCCCGGCACCGAGATCGTCCTCCTCACGGTGCACGACTCGGATCAGCTGCTCGATCAGGCGCTCAGCGCCGGCGCCCGCGGCTACGTCCTCAAGGAGGACGCCGCCCGTCACCTCGTGGACGCCATCGACGCGCTGTCCCGCCACACCCCGTACCTCACGGCGCGCGGGGCGGAGCGCCCGGCCGCCGTTCCGGCCGCGGAGGCGGGCCGGAACGCCGCCGTGTCGCGCGGAGGCCGCGTCACCTCCCTCACGCAGCGCGAGCGCGAGGTGCTCCGGCTGCTCGCGCAGGGCGAGTCGAACCGCGAGGTCGGCGAGCAGCTCTCCATCAGCGCGAAGACGGTCGAGACCCACCGGGCGAACGTCATGCGGAAGCTCGGCGCGAGCTCGATCGTGGACCTCGTCCATTACGCCATCCGCAACGGCATCGTCGTGCCGTGACGTGACCGCGCGGCCTGCGGAGAGCCTCGGGGGCCGCGGTCGCGAAGCCGCAGGCGACGGCGCGCGCCAGTCCCCGGCTTGCCGCCGAGGCGTCCCGTGGGGGCGGGCGGCGATCGTGCGCAGACGGCTCCGGAGGGGGCGCGCGTCGCGGATGGGGCCTGCGTAGACGATGGCGACGCGCTCCGACACCGACCCAGCGTCGACCGGCGCCGAGCGGCGGGCCGACCCGATCGCGTCGGCGGCCGAGCAGCTCCTCGCGGTGGGCGCCGCGGAGCTCGACGCCGCGGTGGACGCAGTCCTCCGGCACGCGGTCCTGCACGTGGGCGCGGAGCGCGGGGCCGTCGTCCTCCTGGGCCGCGAGCAGAGCCTGGCGCTCGAGCGGTCCTGGGCGGCCCCCGGCGTGCCGCCGGTCCGGGAGCAGCTCGACGCGCCCTGGGTCCGCGCCGAGATCCAGGCGGGCAGGGTGGTCGCGCTGTCGTCCACGGACGATCTCCCGTCCTCGGCGGAGGCGGAGCGGCGGATCGCCCGGAAGAGCGGCATCCGCTCGGCGCTGTTCGTGCCCCTCGTGTGCGCGGGGCACCCGGTCCTCGGGTGGGCGGGGTTCGTCACGCTCTCGCGGCCGCGCCCCTGGGCGGCGGGGGTCATCGAGGACGCCCGCCGGCTCGCGACGCTCCTCGCCGCCGCGCTCCTGCGGCTCCGCGCCGAGCGCGAGCGCGACGAGCAGGCCCGGCTGCAGGCCCTCGCGCTCGAGGTCTCGTCGGGCTTCATGGACCTGCCTCCCGAGCGCGTCGTGGAGGGCGTCGTCGGGGCGCTGCGGCACACCGCGCGCGCGCTCGAGGCGGATCGCGGGTCCGCGTGGCTCCTGGAGGACGAGGGCGGCGCCGTGATGCGCCTGCTCGCGTCCTGGCCGCCGGACGCCGGGCTCCCGGAGCGCGGCGCGCGGGACGAGAAGCCCTGGCTCGGCGCGATCCTCGAGCGTCACCTCCGCGAGCACCGGCCGTACGCGCTGCACACGATAGACGAGCTCCCGCCGACCGCCGAGGCGGATCGCCAGCGCCTGCGCGCGCTCGACGCCGAGGCGCTCGCGGCCATCCCGCTCCGCGCCGGCGATCGCGCGCTCGGCTGGCTCGCCTTCTCGTGCCGGCGGCCCCACGCGTGGTCGGCGCACGCGCTCGCGAACACCCTCATCGTCGGGGACGTGGTCGGCGGCGCGATCGCGAGGGCTCGCGACGCCGAGCGGATGCGCGCGAGCGAGCTCGGCGCGCTTGCGTCGCGGGACCTCCTCCAGTCGACGATCGACGCGCTGTCGGCGCACGTCGCGATCACCGACGCGGAGGGGACCGTCCTCGCGGTGAACGCCGCCTGGCGGCGCTTCGCGGACGAGAACGGGCTCGCGATGCCGCGCCACGGGCTGGGCGCGAGCTACGTCGCCGAGTGCGAGGCCGCGGCCGCGAACGGCTGCGCGGAGGCCGCGGCCGTGAACGGCGCCATCGGCGCCCTCGCCGCCGGCCGGCTCGACGACTACCGCGTCGAGTACGCGTGCCATGGCGCGCAGCGGCCGCGCTGGTTCCAGCTCCGCATCACGCGCTTCGGAACGCCCAGCGCGACCCGGCTCGTGTTCGCGCACGAGGAGGTCACGGAGCTCAAGCAGTCCGAGGAGCGGCTCCACGCGCTCACCGGCCAGATCCTGCACGTGCAGGACGGCGAGCGGCGGCGCATGGCGCGCGACCTGCACGACGGGGTCGCCCAGCAGGTGTTCGCGATGTCGCTCGAGCTCGCCCGGGCGCGCGGACGCGCCGAGGACCCCGAGGTCCTCCGATCGCTGCAGGAGTGCGAGGCCCTGTGCCGGATGGTGCTCCAGGACCTGCGCACCGTCGCGCACGTGCTCCACCCGCCGATGCTCGACGTGGTCGGGCTCGTGCCGGCGCTCGACTGGTTCGTCCGCGGCTTCGCGGCCCGCAGCGGGATCGACGTGGCGTTCCGGTCCGAGGGCGTCGAGCGGCTCGCCCCCGAGACGGAGCTCGCGCTGTTCCGGGTGGTGCAGGAGGCGCTCGCGAACGTCCAGCGCCACTCGGGGAGCCCGTCCGCCCAGGTGTCGCTGACGCAGGGGGAGGGCGAGGTGGTGCTCGTGATCCGCGATCAGGGCCGGGGCATCCAGCTCGGCCCCGGCGCGCTCGTCGGCGTGGGCGTGGGAGGGATGCGCGAGCGGATCCGCCAGCTCGGCGGCACGCTGCGGATCGTGGGCGGGGCGGAGGGGACCGAGATCCGCGCCACGGTGCCCGCGCGCGTTCCCTGATCGAGGGCGCCCGCTTCGCGTCGCGAATCTCGAATCGCGCCGGCCCCTCAATCCCCGCGCACGGCCCGCTCGCCCAGCTCGCGCGAGCGCCGCGTCGCGGCCTCGACCGCCGCGATGAGCGCGGCGCGCAGCCCGCCCTGCTCGAGCACGTGCACGCCCGCGATGGCCGTCCCGCCCGGGCTCGTCACCTGGTCCTTCAGGCGGCCCGGGTGCTCGCCCGTCTCGAGCACCAGCTTCGCGGAGCCGAGCACGGTCTGGGCGGCGAGCGCCATCGCCACGGAGCGGGCGAGCCCGACCTTCACCCCGCCGTCGGCGAGCGCCTCGATGACGAGGAACAGGAACGCCGGTCCCGAGCCGGAGAGGCCGGTCACGGCGTCGAGGAGCGGCTCCTCGACGACGACCGTCGTACCGACGGACTGGAAGAGCGCGCGGGCCTGCTCGAGGTCGGCGTCGGTGGCGTGCGCCCCGCGCGCGAGCGCGCTCGCGCCGGCGCCCACGAGGGCGGGCGTGTTGGGCATCGTCCGGACGATGCGGACGCCGGCGCCGAGCTTGCGGGCGATCGCCGCGATCGAGACGCCGGCGGCGATCGAGATCACGAGCTTGCGGTGATCCACCGCCGGCGCGATCTCGTCGAGGAGCTGCTCCATCGTCTGCGGCTTGACGGAGAGGACGACGATGTCCGCCTGCTCGGTCGCCTCGAGGTTCGAGGCGACCGTCGTGACGCCGTAGCGCTTCGCGATCTCGTCGCGCCGCTCCGAACGGAGCTCGGCGCACAGGATCTCGGCGGCGGTCGCCGTCCCCGCGCGGAGGAGCCCCTTCACGAACGCCTCGGCCATGTTTCCGGTGCCGAGGAACGCGATCTTCTTCCCGAGTGCCATCGGGGAAGCCTAGACGACCCGGCGGGATTCGTGAACAGCCAACGAGCGAAGCGCCTCCGGGTGGGCGTCGCGCGCTCGAGACCGCGCGTTCCCGGGCCCGGCCAGAGGGGTGAGGCGCCGGCCGTGCGCGCGAGGGCTGCTCCATGGAGCGCGCTACCCGATGATGAAGTCCTCCTTCGCCACCGGGCCCCGCGTGAACCGGTCGAGCGTGAACTGCTCGAAGATCTCGTGCTTGCCCTTGCCGGTGAGCCAGTCCGCGTACAGCTCCGCGACGGCCGGCGCCATCATGAACCCGTGGCCGACGAACCCGGAGAGCTGGTGGAAGTTCTCGAACCCGGCCGGGCCGAGCACCGGGTTGTTGTCGGGCGTGACGTCGTAGCAGCCCGCCCACTGCCTGAGGACCCGCGTCCCGGCGAGCACCGGGATGCAGTCGATCGCGGCGCGCGCGAACCGCGCGAGGAAACGGAGCGTCGACCCCTGCACGACGCCCTCCGGCTCCAGCGGATCGCCCATGCCGCCCACGAGCTCGCCGCGCTGGGACTGCGAGAAGTAGAGGCCGTTCCCGAGGACCGACACGAGCGGATCGAGCCACGGCTTCATCGGCTCCGTGACCAGGATCTCGTGGCGCGTGGGGCGGTTCGGGAGCGCCACGCCCGCGAGCGCGGCCACCTCCTTCGACCAGGCCCCGGCGGCGACCACCACGAGATCGCAGGCCACGCGGCCGCGGTCCGTCACGACGGCGGTGACCCGCCGCTCGGCCGTCTCGAAGCCGGTGACCCTCGTGAAGGTCGCGATGCGCGCGCCGGCCGCCTCCGCCTGGCCGGCGTAGCCCCACAGGAACGGCCAGGGGAAGACCACCCCGTCGTCGGGGTTGTACGAGGCCGCGAGGAAGCGCGACGGATCGAGCTCCGGCACCACCTCGAGCGCCTGCGCCCGGTCGATGACGCGGGTGCGCAGCCCCTCCTCGCGGTGGAGCTCGGCGTTGCGCTCGATGCGCTCCACCTGCTCCGGCGTGGGGGCGAGGAACAGGTACCCGCCGCGCCGGAACCAGACGTTCACGCCCATGTCCACCGCGAAGCGGTCGCAGAGCTCGAGCGAGCGGCGCGCGAGGCGGATCATCGTGGGGGTCGTCCACTGCGCGCGGACCCCGCCGCCGTTCCGGCCCGAGGCACCCGCGTTGAGGTAGGCGCGCTCCAGCACGAGCACGTCCTTCGTGCCGCGCCGGGTGAGCTCGTAGGCGAGGGCGAGGCCCATGATGCCCCCGCCGACGATGACGACGTCGGCGCGCGCGGGCAGCGGCGCGAGCTCGGCGGCGGGCGTTCGCGCCTCGGCCGGGTGGACGGGCACGCCGTCGTCGATGGGGAGGTCGGCCGGCTCGATCGCCGCGAGCGCGCCGAGCGGCGCCGGCCGGTAGGGCGGCCGCACCGTGAAGGGCAGCACCTCGGCCGGCGTGGCGCCGAGCCGGAGCAGCTCGCGGGCGACGAGGGCGACGCAGCTCTTCCCCTGGCAGGGCCCGGTGCCGAGCCCCGTGTAGCGCTTCACCGACTCGAGATCGCGGTTGCCGGCCTCGAAGGCGCGCCGGACCTCGTCGAGGAGCACGTCCTCGCAGCTGCACACGAAGGTCTTCGTCATCGCGCGGCCTCCCCCGCCCGCCGGCCCGCCTCGGCCGCGCGCGCGCCGTCCATCGTCCCCGTCACCTCGCCCGCCGCGAAGAGCCCGTCGACGCCGGTCCGCCCGTCGGCGGCCACGCGCAGGGCGAACACGCCCGTGGTCGCGTCGAGCACGAGCTCCGCGCCGAGCTCGCGCGCGAGCTCGGTCGCCGGCGCGGGAGGGGTGGCCACGGCGACGACGTCGACCGGGATCCGCTCGCCCGCGAGCTCGAGCGCGCGCACGCGCGCGCGGCCGAGGACCCGCCCGCCCTCCGCGCTCCGCAGCCGGCGGACCTCCATCCCGGCCGCGGCGAGCCGGGCCGTGAGCGCCTCCGGCTCCGCCCCCTCGCCGAGCACGATCGCGCGCCGGCCCGGGACGACCCCGTGCTCCGCGAGAGCCACCGCGAGGCCGCGGCCCCCGTACACGCCCGGTCGATCGCCGTCGGCGATGGCGGGCGGCTGGGGGTGGCCGCCCGCCGCGACCACGATGCGTCCGGGCCGCACGAGGCGGAGCCGCCGCGGCGGCCCGTCGGCGTCGAGCGCGGCGAGGGGGCTGCCGCCGTCGCGCCAGAGCCCGAGCACCGCGGTGCGCAGCGCGACCTCGCCCCCGGCCGCCGTCACCCGGGCGACCACCCGCGCCGCCCAGGCGAGGTCCGGCTCTCCCCGCAGGCCGTAGCGACAGCGGAGCCGTCCGCCCACCGCGGGCTCGGCGTCGGCGACGAGCACCCGGCGGCCCAGCTCCGCGAGGGCCTCGGCGGCGGCGAGCCCCGCGGGGCCGGCGCCCACGACGAGCGCGTCGAAGCGCTCCTCCGAGGCCGGCGCGGAGCGCTCGGCCGGGAGCGCCTCGACGTCGGGCAGCGTGCCGAGGCCCGCGAGCCGGCGCGAGAACGCCACCGCGGCGTGGTTCGCGATCCCGCTCCAGGTCATGAGGTGGTGGTGATCGAGGCCGTGCGGGTAGACGAGGTCGATCGCGCCGAGCAGGTCGTGCTGGGCCGTCGGCAGCGCGTTCTGCGTCTGCACCGTGAGTCCCTGCTGGCACGGCGTCCGGCAGGCCCGCTGGTTCGGGAGCCCGCCGGCGCGGACGAGGCAGGAGCCGCACGAGCCGGTGAGGCAGAAGGCGCCGCGCGGGCGGTGGTACTTGGCGCTGCGCGACACGAGGGGGCGCCCGTGGGCGAGGAGCGCGGCGGCGACGGGCTCGCCCCGCCGCGCGGGGATGGGCTCGCCGTCGAAGAAGATGGTGCAGTCGGGATCGAAGGTCGGGAGGCGGGGCATGGGGTCCTGGCTCGGGCGCGCGGAGAATAGCGCCGAGGCGGCCCGGCGTCTCGCCCGCGCACCGTGCCCGAAGGTGCCCTGTGGCGCGTCCGCGCGCCGCCCGGGTTATGACACACCGCGTGGCGGTCCTCTTCGTCTTCGTCGACGGCGTCGGCGCCGGGCTCCCGGACCCGGACCGGAACCCGCTCGCCCGCGCCGACCTGCTGCTGTCGCGCTTCGCGGACGGCACCGGGACGCCGCTCCCGGCCGGCGGGCGTGCCGTCCTCGCCGACGCGTGCCTCGGCGTCCCCGGTCGCCCCCAGTCGGCGACGGGGCAGACGGCGATCCTGACCGGCGAGAACGCGCCGGCGGCGGTGGGTCGTCACGTGCTCGGCTTTCCGAACGCGCCGCTCCGCGAGCTCCTCCGCGCGCGCTCGCTGTTCCGCGCGCTCGCCGCCGCGGGGCGCACCGCGGTGTTCGCGAACGCGTACCCGGTCGCCTACCTGCGCGCCCTGGGCCTCGAGGCGGACGGCGAGCCGGAGCTCGCGCTCGGGCGTCGCCGCCCGCGCGCCGCGGCGACGACGATCGCGTACGCGGCGGGGGGCTTCCGCTTCCGGACGTGGGCCGACGCGCGCGCGGGGCGGGCGCTCACCCACGACCTCACCGGGCGCCGCGCGCGAGCTCACGGCGCGGACGTGCCCGAGCGCGCGCCCGAGGAGGCGGCGGGGATCCTCGGCGCGCTGGCCGCGGGCGCGGATCTCGCGCTCGTCGAGTTCTTCGAGACCGACGAGGCCGGCCACGCGCGGTCCATGCCCGCCGCCCTCGACGCCTTGCAGCGCGTCGACGCCTTCCTCCGCGCGCTCGTCGCCGCGCTCGGGCCGGACGACGCGCTCGTCGTCGCGAGCGACCACGGCAACGTGGAGGATCTGTCCATCCGCAACCACACCCGCGCGCCGGTCCCCGTGCTCGGGTTCGGCCGCGCCGCGGCCGCGCTCGACGCCGTGCGGGACCTCACCGACCTCGCACCGCTCCTCCTCGGCCTCGCCGGGGCGCTTGCGCCGCCCGCACGCTGAACGGTAGAGGAGGGCGTGCCCCGCGTCGCGCTCGCCGCCGCGCTCGCGCTCCTCGCCGCGTGCGCTCCGCGCGCGCCCCGCGACGGGGCCGGCGCCGAGCGCGCCCTCGACGTCTCCGCCGGCGGGGCGCGCTTCCGCATCGTGTTCGGCCCGGAGGACGCCGGCGAGGCCCGGCGCGTCGCGGACGCGCTCGCCCTCGCGGCGCCGCGCGCGCAGCGCTTCGGGGCGCTCGCCGTCCCGGTGACCATCACCCTCCACCCCAGCCACGCGGCGCTCGAGCGCGCCGCGTCGCGGCCGGGCTACCCCTGGCTGAGGGCCTGGGCGCGCTACGCCACGATCGAGCTGCAGTCCCCGCGCACGTGGGGAGGGCTCGGCGGGCTCGTCGGCGCGCGCCGCGGCCGGGTCGCCGAGCTCCTCGCGCACGAGCTCGCCCACTGCGCGATGTGGCAGCGCGCGGGCGACGCGCAGACCTGGCTCTACAAGGGCATCCCGCGCTGGTTCACCGAGGGGCTCGCGAGCGTCGCGGCGGGGCAGGAGCGGCGCCACGCGGCTCTCGCGGACCTCGCGCGCTTCTACGACGGCGCGGCGCCCTCCGCGGCAGGGGGCGCTGGCGGCCCGGATCCGCTCTCCGAGTCGGAGGCGCTGTACCTCCGCCAGGCGGAGCTCGTCTACGGCGCCGCGCACCACGCGTTCGGATTCCTCGTCGCGCGCTACGGCGACGCGCGCGTGCGGGCCGTGCTCGACGGGATGGGCGCGGGGCTCTCGTTCGCGTCCGCCTTCCGCGCCGCCGTCGGCCTCGAGCCCGAGGCGTTCGAGGCGGAGTTCCGGCGCTACGTCGCGTGGCGCGGCTTCGAGCGCTGAGCTCAGGCCCGGCGCACGACGCTCGCGACCAGCCACAGCCTGTCGCCGTAGGCGCGCTCCGCGCAGAGCCAGAGCCGCACCGGCTCGCCGGCCACCTGGAGGGCCGCGCCCGACTCGGGGCCCCACACCCACTCGCGCGCCTCGGCGCCCCCGCCGCTGCGGGGCGGGCCGGCCTCGGCGCCCAGCAGCGCGAGGGACACACGCACCGGGTCCGCCGGCTCGGCGCCGACGACCTCCATGAGCGTCACGAGCCCCTCGCGATCCGCCTCGAGGTGGGCGACGGCGGCGAGCTCGCCGTCCTTCCGGAAGCAGACGTCCGGCTCGGAGAGATCGATGTTGAGGAGGCGGCGCCGCTCGGCGTCGAGCCCGATGGGCGTCGCGTAGGGCGTCCAGCCCGCGCGGAGGAACGCGTCGAGGGCGCCGCGGCGCGGCTGGAGGAGGACGGAGTCGAGCGTGGGGACGGGGAGGGGCAGGCTCACGGCGCCACCCCCGGACTGCGCGGGGAGGCGCCCGAGGGGGCCTCGGACCAAGGCGCGGGCAGGATCGGGCTCCGCTCGCTCGCGCGGGCCACCCGCTGCAGCTCGATCTCGCCGACGAGCGCGGCAGGGGCCACGGTCGACACCGGCACGTAGCCGCTCTCCGCGCCGCAGTAGCCGTTGAACACCTTCACCTCGCGTGTCGTCGCCATCACCTTGTTCACGCTGGTGAGCGGCGTCCCGACGAGCTCCACGCCGCGCACGAGCACCTCCTCGCCGGTCCTCGCGTCCACCCGGTAGACGAGCCGCGGGGTCCCCTTGAACGCCTGGTAACCGTAGGACATCGTGTTCGTGTCGCCTCCCGTGACGTCGCGGATGACGAGCCCGTAGGGCTTCCCCTGGCGGCGGGCCTCCTTCATGAGCAGGCGCTTCAGCTCGTCGTGCGACACCGTCCGCCGCGACTCGACGACGAGGTTCGCCATCCGCGCGGTGGGGCTCCGCCCGCCCTGGCTGCGGCCGTGGCCGTTCGAGCGCTCGAACGGGCGCACCGGCTTTCGCGAGAGCAGGTAGGTCACGAGCCGGCCGTCCTTCACGAGCACCGTGCGCTGCGCGGCGACGCCCTGATCGTCGAACGCGTAGCTGCCGTTGAGCGCCGTGCCGGCGGCGCTCTCCAGCGTCGGGTCGTCCACGATCGAGAGGAAGGCGGGGAGGATCTGCTGCCCCACCTGCCCCTTGAACGTCTGACCCTCCTTGTCGTCGTCGACGCGCTCACCCTCCAGCCGGTGTCCGACCACCTCGTGGAAGAGCACGCCCGCCGCCTCGGGCTCGAGGATCGCGGGCCCGGTGTACGGATCGATGGCCGGCGCCTTGCGCAGGGCCTCGAGCTCCGCGGCGACGGCGTCGACGGCCTCCCGGACCTCGCCCTCCGATGGGAGCGCGGCCTCCGTGCGCGCGTAGAAGTCGCGCCCGTCCTCGAGGAGCTGGCCGTCCGGCGCGCGGGTCACCGCCTGCAGGTGGACGAGGTAGAGCGTCCGCTCCGTGACGAGGGCGGACCCCTCGCTCGAGGCGAACCAGCGGACCTGCCTCTCCGCGGTGATCCGGAGGGAGGCGTCGAAGATCGCGGGGTGCGCCCGGAAGCGCGCCGTGGCCTCGCGCGCGAGCGCCTTCCAGCGCTCGCGGTCGAGGGGGAAGGGCAGGGGAGCGTCGACGTGGCGCGAGGCCGCCTCGCGCGTGAAGCTCGGGGCGCGCGCGGGATCGTCCTGCCGGTACACCTGGCGCGAGCGCTTCTTGAAGTACGACGACAGCGCCTCCTTGAGCTTCTCGTCGGTCGCGAGCCACAGCGCGTTGCGCAGCGCCGTGGTGTCGCCGTCGAGCGGCGCCTCCTTCGGCGCGTACCAGCTCGGCCCCTCGCCCATGACGAGGAACGGCCCCTCGTCCGGCGCGGACGAGTCGAGCTCGTAAGAGCCGACGCGCAGATCGACGAACAGGTTGCGGTCGCGACGCGCGTCGTCCTCGAAGAGCGCTCCGAAGCGCGCGCTGATCTGGTGGCGCGCCACGTCCGTCACCTGGTAGCCGATGAAGTACGGCGCGTCGTAGCCCTCGATCCGCAGCCGCTCCATCGAGCGGGAGAGCTCCGCCTGCATGGCGCCGAGGATGGCCAGCCGCTCGTCGGCGACCGCCTGCGCGGGCGGGTGAGGGGGGGCGGGTGCGGCGGCGACCGCGAGGGCGGCGGCGAGGGCGGCGGCGAGCATCGCCCGTGACTTAGCACGGGGCCCCGGGCGGCGCGGGCTCGGATCGTCCTCCGGGGCGGCCGCGGCTCGGCGGCCGGCCGGGCGAGCTTTCGCCCCGTCCCCCACCGCGCGTGCGTTCGCCTGGCGGTGCACGGCTCCGGAGTCCCGCGAAGCGTGCAGACGCGCGCGAGCGGAGCCGCGCGGTGCCGCTCGTGCCCCGCCCTGTTCACCGGTTGGGAAATCCGTTTCTCCCTCCGCTCGCCGAGCTCGCGGCCGGCGCGTCGCCGGGGGGGAGGCGCGCGCTGGCAAGACCGTTGCTATCTCGTTTCGGTGGGTCCGGGGTGCCGGGCGCGGGGTCCTGAAGGCGGACGGGGAGGCGGGGCGTGAGAGCGGTGGCGGTGGGACTTCTGATCGAGGAACAGCGGGGCGAGATCGCGTCGGCTTGGCGGGGGACGGTCGAGCACGAGCTCGGCGGAGAGCCGGCGATCGGGTTCGCGGTGGGGCCGCTGCTGCGGGAGATGGCGCTCGCCCTCCGGGGCGACGCCCCGCCGTCCCGCGCGCGCTCCATGGAGGACGGGCTGCAGCGCTGCGCAGTGCTCGTCCGCTCGGGCGCCCAGGGGGCGCGCGTCGCGCGGGAGTTCAAGCTCCTGCACCGCGCCGTCTGGGACACGCTCCGCGCCTCGGGGCGAATCATCGCGGCGGACGAGCGCCGCGCGGTCGACGAGTGGCTCGACGAGGCGCTCGCGGCGTCGCTCGAGCGCCTGGATCGCGTCCGCGCGCGGGTCGAGCTCCTGGAGCGCGCGCCGTCGGCCAGCCCGGTGGCCCGGCCGGCGCCCGCCCTCCAGCGGCCTCCGCCGCTGCCCTCGGCGCGCGCGCGGCAGGCCGCGCGGCCTCCGCCGCTGCCGGCGTTCCCCGCCGCGCCCCACGGCGGTGAGTAGCAGCCGAGGTCGGGGCAGAGCCTGATCGGGCGGTTCCCGCCGCCCACCCTCGCGCCGCGCGGCTCACGCCGTGCGGCGCGAGCCGTTTTGGCCGTCCGTGCGTCGCCGGCACGCGGCCGCGCGTGACCGCCGCGCGCCCATCCCGCCGCGCCTATCCCCAAATTGGCCACAGCCTGGGCGCCGCCCGTACGACGGGCGTGCGAGCAGGGCGTAGCCCACGCCCGCGCCGGGGCGCCGAGCCGGCGCGGATCTTCCAGTAACCCCAGCCCCGATCGCGAGCAGGCGAGCTCGCTGTACGAATCGGCTCACCCTGGCGCCGGGCGTCGGATGGCGTGGGTGCGCGGCCGAGCTTCACCCTCTCCGCGGCACCTCTGCTCACCGGGGGGCGAGAAATTCGCTCGCTTGGGCCTCCGTTCCTCGTTCGCAAACCCGAACGGGAAAGGAGCCCCACCCGATGACTTCCCGCCGAGCCGTCCTCTTCGCCGCCGCCCTCTCGATCGCCCCGATGTTCGCCTCCGCGGCGGACGTGTGGGTGGCCCCTGCGACGGAGAAGATCCGGCCCGACGCAAAGCCGCGCCCGAGCACCGAGGCGCGCATCGCGGCGGCCCGCAACGAGTTCGAGGCATTCCAGGTGGTGGTGACCGGTCCGGCGCGCGGCGTGTCCGCGAGCGCCACGAGCCTCCAGGGGCCCGGCACCGTCGACGACGTGAAGCTCTACCGCGAGGACGCGATCGACGTGCAGACGCCGTCTGCCCTCGACGGCGGCACCGGCCGGTGGCCGGACGCGCTCGTGCCCGACGTCGACGACGTCGTGGGCGAGAAGCGCAACGCGTTCCCCTTCGACGTCGCCGAGGGCGAGAGCCGGGCGATCTGGGTCGAGGTGCGGGTACCGCGCGACGCGAAGCCCGGCAGCTACTTCGGGAAGGTGACGGTGACCTCCGACGCCGGCGAGGCGCAGATCCCCGTGATGCTCACGGCCTGGGACTTCGAGCTGCCGTCGACGGCGTCGCTCAAGACGCACTTCGGCCTGTCGTACGGCCTCATCCCCGGCGGCCACGGCGTGTCGCCCGAGGACGACGCCGCCATCCGCGCGCGCTACGCCGCGCTCGGCCTCGACCACCGCATCTCGCTCTCGGGCGTCGCCGACGACGGCCACCACGGCGACTTCGACCACTTCGACCAGTACTACGCGGCGCTCGTGGACGGCACGGCGCAGACGCGCCTCCCCGGCGCGAAGCTCACGACCGTGAAGTACGTCGGCAACCAGACCTCCGTCGACGAGCACCGCCGCTGGGCGGAGCACTTCCGCGCGAAGGGCTGGATGGATCGCCTCTTCGACTACACCTGCGACGAGCCGCCCCTCACCTGCAGCTGGGACGACATCCCCACCCGCACGCAGGCCGTCCATGACGCCGACCCCGAGTTCAAGACGCTCGTGACGACGCAGATCTGGGACTCCGACGCGCACGGCGTGTCGAGCGACATCGACATCATGGTGCCGGTCATCAACTGGATGGACGACAAGCCGACCGGCGAGCACCCCGGCGACAACCGCTCCAAGTACGACGGCTTCCTCGCGCAGTCGAAGGCCAAGGAGCTCTGGCTCTACCAGAGCTGCATGAGCCACGGCTGCGGCGGCACGGTGAACATGGGCAGCCCGTCGGAGTGGGACGAGTACACCACCGGCTGGCCCTCCTACATGATCGACGCGTCCGCCGTGCGGAACCGCGCCATGGAGTGGATCTCCTTCCTCGAGGGCGCGACCGGCGAGCTGTACTGGGAGACGGCGTTCGCGTTCACCCACGACGCGTGGTCGAACCAGTGGGACTTCTCCGGCAACGGCGACGGGACGCTCTTCTACCCCGGCCGGCCCGATCGGATCGGCGGCTCGACCCAGATCCCCGTCGCCTCGATCCGGCTCAAGATGATCCGCGAGGGCATGGAGGACTACGAGTACCTGAAGCTCCTCGCCGACGCGGGCCAGGGCGACGCCGCGCGCAAGATCGCGCGCGACCTCTTCCCCTCCGCCTCGCAGACCGAGGTCGACCCGCAGCGGGTGATGGCGGCGCGCGAGGCGCTCGCGATGCAGATCCTCGCGGTGCAGGGGAAGAAGCTCGCCTCGGTGGGGGGCGTGCCGGGCATGCCGAGCTTCCCGCTCGTGCAGGGCGGCGGCTGCGGCTCCTCGGGCGGGTTCGGCGCGGGCGCGCTCCTCTCGCTGCCTTCGCTCGTGGCCTGGGCGCGGCGGCGCCGCCGGGGCAGGTAGTACCCACCGTCACGTGTGCGCAGAGGGGCGCGGCCGGTCCGTCCGGCCGCGCCCTTTCCTTTCCGTCACAGTCCGGCGGTCGTAGAATCCGGCGCGCGTGCGCGCGTTCGGAAAGTACCGGCTCGTCGAGCCGCTCGCCTCCGGCGGCATGGCGGACGTGTGGCGCGCGGAGGTCACCCTCGCGGCCGGCGTGGTGAAGGAGGTCGCGCTGAAGCTCGTGCGCGGCGAGCACGAGGCCGAGGGCGCCTTCGTCCGCATGTTCATCGAGGAGGCGCGGCTCGCCTCGCGCCTCGGCCACGCGAACGTCGTCCAGGTCTTCGAGTTCGACCAGATCGACGGCCGGTACTACATCGCGATGGAGCTCGTGCGCGGGCACCACCTCGGCCGCGTCGTGGAGCGGGCGCGCGAGCGCGGCGTCCGGCTCGGGCTCCCGCGCGCGGTCCACGTCGCCGCCGAGGTCGCGAAGGGGCTCGCCTACGCCCACCGCCTCGGGGACGGCGGCCGCCCGCTCGGCCTCGTCCACCGCGACGTCTCCCCGCACAACGTGCTCGTGTCGTTCGAGGGCGAGGTGAAGCTCGCGGACTTCGGCATCGCCCGCGCGATGGGCCGGGCGGGGCTCACCGCGCCGGGAACGCTCAAGGGCAAGCTCGCGTACATGGCGCCGGAGCAGGCGCGCGGCGAGCCCGTGGACGCGAGGGCGGACGTGTTCGCGCTCGGGGTCGTGCTGTGGGAGCTCTGCGCGGGTCGCCGGCTCTTCGCGCGCGACTCCGAGGCGGCGACCTTCGGCGCGGTGCTCGGCGAGGCGGTCGTCTCCCCGCCGTCGGCGTGGAACGAGGAGGTGCCGCCCGAGCTCGACGCCGTCGTCCTGGGCGCCCTCGAGCGCGACGTGGAGCGGCGGACGGCGTCGGCGGAGGGGCTGGCGGAGTCGCTCGCCCGCGTGCTCCTGCGGATCACGCGCTCGCCCGCGGACGTGGATCTGCGCGCGCTCATGCAGGCGCTCTGGCCGGAGGGGCCCGCCCCCGCGCCCGCGCCGGAGCGCACGCGCGTGAGGCCGGTGCCCGTCGCGGCGGAGCCGGTGGGTGGGGCGACCCGGGTGTCCGCTCCGCCGGCGGCGACCCTCGAGGCCGAGGCGAGCGCCCGCCCGGTCCCGAGCGGCGAGCTGCGGGAGGAGTCCGCCACCCGCACCGCCGCGCCGTCGGCTCGCCGTCGCACGCCCCGGCGCGCGCTCGTCCTCGCCCTGGTCGCGGTCGCCCTCGCGCTCGCTGCCGGCCTCGCCCTGCGGCGGGGAGCGAGGCGCGAGGCCGTGGCGCTGCAGCCGGTTCGCGCGGCGGCCTCGGACCCCGCGCGCGGCGCGGGCGCTGCCGCGGCCCTTCCGCCCGGAGACGCCGCTCGCGCCTCGCTGGCGCCCGCGTCCCTCACCCACCCGTCGCCCTCGGACCGGTCCTCCGGGCTGCCGTCTCCTTCCGGCGTGAACGAGCCGCACGAGGCGAGCGTCGCGTCAGACGCGCCCCCGCCCGCGGAGCCGACCGGGCCTCGCGCGGCGCCCGCGGCGGAGCCACCGGGCGGGCGCGGGCTGCAGCTCTCGCCGCTCCCCGCGATCGAGGCGCTGCGGATCGCGCCGAGCCTCAACGGCCTCGCCCTCCCCGCGGCGTCGTCGGGGCTGGGCGTGCTCGGCGTGAACGCGGTGCCGTGGGGGACGGTCCACGTGAACGGCGCGCGCCTCGGCGAGACGCCGCTCGACGTTCGCCTGCCGGCGGGCCGCTACCGGGTCCGCGTGGACCATCCCAAGGGCGCGGACGTGCGAGTGGTCACGATCACGCCCGGCCGACGAACGGTCGTGCTCGCGCGGCCTGGCGCGCGCTGAGCCCGGCGGCGCTGCCGCCGCGATCGCCCCGGCCCCCCGTCGATCCGAGCCCGCCTTTGATCGCCGCTCCGTTCCTCGACGGACGGCGACCGTCCCCGCTCACCGCGCACCCCGGGTGGATCGCCCGCCTCCGGTCGCAGTGACGCGCGGTCGCTGCCACCGCTGACCCTGCGACAAGACGCCCTCCCTCAGGGACCACCGGTCTCGGTTGACCCTCTGCCACTCAGTGGAGTACCTTCCAAATCAAGTTTCCAAAAGAAGATTTTCGATCCATGAACCCAGCCGAGTACCTCCGCACCGAAGAGATCGCCCGCGTCGAGCGCGAGCGTGCGGGTGGAATCACGAGCGGCGAGGTGGTGCGCCTCTTCGAGTCGAAGGGCGCTCGGCTCTCCGCCTCGACGTTCCGGAAGTACGTGCAGATGGGGCTCTTGCCCCGGAGCCGGCGCGTCGGCCGGAAGGGCAAGCACACCGGGTCGACCGGGCTCTACCCGGTCTCGGTCGTGCGGCGGATCGCGCTCATCAAGCGGATGATGGCGGAGGGCTACACGGTCGAGGACATCCGCGGGAGCTTCGTCACGGTTCGCAACCAGCTCGAGGACGTCGAGAAGGGGCTCAACGAGCTCGTGGCGCAGCTGTCGCAGAAGGCGCGGGCGCACCCGCGCCGCAAGCAGTTCGAGGAGGAGCTCTCCCGCGCGGAGCGCGAGGCGCGCAGCGCGCTCGGGAGGCTCGAGAAGGTGGGAGGCGCGGTCGCGACCGTCCCGGCGGAGGCCGCCGGGGCGTGACGATCGTGGGCGCCGGCCCGGCGCCTGGTGGACGGTGCGGCGCTCAGGCCGCGGTGGACGGTGGAGAGGGAGGGCAGGGGATGAGCGAGGCGAAGCGGAGCGAGCCGCAGATCCAGGCCGGCGACGAGGCGCGCGAGGACGGGGAGGAGCTGCTGGTGGGCCCGGTGGGCGGCGCGCCGGAGGACGGCGACCTCGACCTCGAAGGCGACATCGACGACAAGCGCGGCCGCCGGCGGTCGAAGACGATGTCGCGCAAGGAGATCGCGCGCGAGCTCCGGCGCCAGCGCGCCTTCGGGATCGTCGATCCCGAGCTCGAGGCGACGGTGCGGGAGATCGAGGCGAGCCGGCCACGCTCGCGGGCGGAGTGCGCGAACGGTCCGCGCCCCTGCATGTTCATCGCCTGCAAGCACCACCTCTACCTGGACGTGAACCCCGCCACCGGGTCGATCAAGCTGAACTTCCCGGATCGCGAGGTCTGGGAGCTCGACGAGACGTGCGCGCTCGACGTCGCGGACCGCGGCGGGATCACGCTCGAGGAGGTCGGGTCGATCATGAACCTGACCCGCGAGCGCATCCGTCAGGTCGAGACGCGGGGGCTCGCCAAGCTGCGGACCATCGCCGAGGACGAGCCGCGCTCGCCCGGCGGCTGCGGGGCGGACGATCTCCTGGATTGATTCGCGGGTCGGCCAGCCGCCGGCGGGCAGCAGCGGCGGCGGGCGGGCGGCGGGGGTGCGGCGCGCGGCCCCGCCGCTCACCCGTTGAATCCTCCGGCGGCGCGGGCTACAAGGGCACCCCTTCCCGGAGGTGTTCAAAATGGTCCGCCGCGCTCTCGTCTCCGTCTCCGACAAGACGGGCCTCGTCCCGTTCGCGAAGCGCCTCGCCGCGCTCGGGGTCGAGATCCTCTCCACCGGCGGCACGCAGCGCGCGCTCGCAGACGCGGGCATCCCGGTGGTCCCGGTGGGCGACTACACGCAGGCCCCCGAGATCCTGGGCGGCCGCGTGAAGACGCTCCACCCGCGGGTGCACGGCGGGATCCTCTATCGCCGCGGGCTCGCCTCGGACGAGGCGGACGTGAAGGCGCGGGACATCCCGCCCATCGACCTCGTCGTCGTGAACCTCTACCCGTTCCGCGAGGCGGTCGCGGCGGGGAAGCCGTTCTGGGAGTGCGTCGAGGAGATCGACATCGGCGGGCCGACCATGGTCCGCAGCGCGGCGAAGAACGCGGCGCACGTGGGCGTCGTCGTGGACCCCGCGGACTACGAGCGCGTCGCGGCCGAGCTCGAGGCCTCGCGCGACCTCTCCGGCCAGACGCGCTTCGATCTCATGAAGAAGGCGTTCGCGCACACCGCCGCGTACGACGCCGCGATCTCCGAGTACCTCACTGCGCGCGAGACGCCGGAGGCGCCGCCGGCGCACTTCCCCGCGACGCTCGGCGCCGTCTACACGAAGGCCCAGGATCTCCGCTACGGCGAGAACCCGCACCAGGCGGGCGCGTTCTACCGCGCCGGCCGGGAGCCGGACGAGCCGACGGTCTCGTTCGCGAAGGTGCTGCAGGGCAAGGAGCTCAGCTACAACAACCTGCTCGATCTCGAGGCCTCGCTCGCCGCCCTCAAGGAGCACGACGAGGTCGCCTGCGTCGTCATCAAGCACAACACGCCGTGCGGCGTGTCGCTCGGCGCGACGCCCGCCGAGGCGTTCGCCCGCGCGCGCGAGTGCGATCCCGTCTCCGCGTTCGGCGGCATCGTCGCGCTCAACCGCCCGGTGGACGCCGCGGCCGCCAAGGAGCTCACGGACCTGTTCCTCGAGTGCGTCATCGCGCCGGGCTACGACGCCGCGGCGCGCGCCGCGCTCGCCGCGAAGAAGAACCTGCGGCTGCTCGAGGCGCCGCGCCTCGCCGCGCCGCGCGCGAGCTGGACCCGCCGCCCGGAGGAGCTCCGCGAGCTCCGCTCGATCCCGGGCGGCCTGCTCGTGATGGACCGCGATCTGGGCGCGATCCGCCGCGAGGACTGCAAGGTGATGACGAAGCGCGCGCCGACCGACGCGGAGTGGCAGGATCTGCTCTTCGCGTGGAAGGTCGTGAAGCACGTGAAGTCGAACGCGATCGTGTTCGCGCGGGAGCGCCGGACGGTCGGGATCGGCGGTGGGCAGACGAGCCGGGTCGAGTCGGTGAAGACCGCGCGCATGAAGGCGCAGCTCCAGCTCGCCGGCTCGGCGGTCGGCTCGGACGCGTTCTTCCCGTTCAAGGACGGGGTCGAGGAGATCATCAAGGCCGGCGCGACCGCGATCATCCAGCCGGGCGGCTCGATCCGCGACGCCGAGGTGATCGAGGCGGCGGACGCCGCCGGGGTGGCGATGGTCGCCACGGGGATGCGGCACTTCCGGCACTGAGGGCGCTCCCCGCGCGGGCTCGTCCCTGCTGCGGCCAGGGCTGGCGCGGCGCTCGCGGCACTCCTGCGATGTGACGCTGCGGCACGTTCCTCCGGGTGACGGCGAGGGCGGGGGCGCGGCCGGGCCTCGCGCTCGCACGCCTCCTGGCGAGGCGGGCCGGCGCATCGGGAAAGGCCCTCCCGGGGGGCTTTCCGGTCTGGAGGGAGGCCGCCGAGCCGGGGTGGAGGAGGGCTCGCCGACCCCCGCCGTGGCCCGATGGGACGTGATATAAGCCCGGGTCTCCATGCGCGTACTCGTCGTCGGATCGGGCGGGCGCGAGCACGCCCTCGCCTGGAAGATCTCCCGGAGCCGCCTCGTCCGTGAGCTGTTCGCCGCCCCCGGCAACCCCGGCATCGCCGAGGTGGCGACGCTCGTGGCGCTCGAGGCGACCGACGTCGAGGGCATCGCGCACTGGTCGCGCGAGAACCAGATCGACCTCGTCGTGATCGGCCCGGAGGCGCCGCTCGTCGCCGGCCTCGCCGACCGCATCGCGCGCGAGGGCATCCCGGTGTTCGGCCCGAGCGCGGCCGCCGCGGAGATCGAGGGCTCGAAGGCGTTCGCGAAGGAGATCATGGAGGCGGCCGGGATCCCGACCGCCGGCCACGGCACGTTCACCGCGCTCGAGCCCGCGCTCGCCTTCGCCCGCGCGCGCGGCGGGCGGGTGGTCGTGAAGGCGGACGGGCTCGCCGCCGGCAAGGGCGTCGTCGTGTGCGGCGAGCTCCCCGAGGCGGAGGAGGCCCTCCGCGCGATGCTCGTCCAGAAGGTCCACGGCGGCGCCGGCGCGCGCGTCGTGGTCGAGGACCGGCTCGAGGGGCCCGAGGCGAGCTGCATCGCCTTCACGGACGGCGAGCGGGTGCGCATGCTCGCCGCGGCGCAGGACCACAAGCGCATCTTCGACGGCGACCGCGGCCCGAACACGGGCGGCATGGGCGCGTTCTCGCCGACGCCCACGGTGACGCCGGAGGTGGCGGCGATGGTCGAGCGGGACGTGCTCCTGCCCGCCGTCCGCGAGCTCGCCCGCCGGGGCCGCCCGTTCCGCGGCGCACTCTACGCGGGCCTCATGCTCACGCCCGACGGCCCGCGGGTCCTGGAGTTCAACGCGCGGCTCGGCGACCCGGAGACGCAGCCCATCCTGCTGCGCATGACGAGCGACGTCGTCCCCGCGCTCCTCGGCGCGGCGGAGGGAGACCTGTCGAACGTGACGCTCGAGTTCGATCGCCGGGCGGCAGTCGGCGTGGTGCTCGCCGCGGAGCACTACCCGGCGAAGCCCGCCGCGGGGGATCCCATCGACGGCCTCGCCGGCCCGTTCGAGGAGGGCGTGCAGGTGTTCCACGCCGGGACGGCGCGCGCCCGGGATGGACGGATCGTCACCGCCGGCGGCCGCGTGCTCACGGTGTGCGCGCTCGGCGATGACCTCGACGACGCCGCCCGCCGCGCTTATGAGGCGGCGGCCAGGATCCGCTTCCGCGGCATGCAGCTGCGCAGGGACATCGGCAAGAGGGCGTGATGGAGCCGAAGGTACTCATCCTCATGGGGTCCGACTCCGACTGGGAGGTCATGGCCGAGGCGAAGAAGGCGCTCGACGAGCTGGGCATCCCGGCGGAGGTCCACGTCTCCTCCGCGCACCGCACGCCGGAGCGCACGGGCAAGCTCGCGCGCGAGGCCGCCGGCCGCGGCATCCAGGTCCTCGTCTGCGGCGCCGGCTCCGCCGCGCACCTCGCCGGCGTCTGCGCCGCGGAGACCGAGCTCCCCGTCCTCGGCGTGCCGCTCGCGGCGAGCGATCTGAAGGGGCTCGACGCGCTGCTCTCGACCGCGCAGATGCCCGCGGGCGTGCCCGTCGGCACGCTCGCCATCGGCAAGGCGGGCGCGCGGAACGCTGGGCTCCTCGCGGCGCGCATCGTCGCGCGCACGGACGCGGAGGTCGCCGAGCGCGTCCGGGCGCAGCGCCGCAAGATGGCCGAGGAGGTCCTCGCGAAGGACGCCGCCCTCCAGGCGAAGCTCGCGCCGCCGAAGGGCTAGCCGGTTGCGGCTCCTCCACCGGTACCTCGCCAAGGAGATCCTGCTCCCCTTCGCGGCGGGCCTCCTGTTCCTCACCCAGATTTTGCTCGCGACGCAGCTCCTCGCGCAGGCCGACGTGCTCTTCGGCTCGGGCGTGTCGCTCGTGGACGTGGGCGCGGTGATCGTCTTCCTCCTGCCGTATTTCCTCGGGTACGTCCTGCCGATCGCGTTCCTGCTCGGCGCCGTGCTCGGGGTGGGGCGGCTCGCCGAGGACCGCGAGGTGGTGGCGCTCGGCGCGGCGGGGTTCTCGCCGGCGTTCCTCGTGCCCGTCCCGCTCGCGCTCGGCGTCGCCGTCGCGGGCGTGGGGCTCTGGCTGTCGCTCGAGGCGGTGCCGGCGAGCCTCGACGCGGCCCGCACGCGGCTCAACGAGATCGTGAAGCACAACGTCATGAACGACGTCCGCCCGGGCACGTTCTACGACCAGATCCCGGGGTACACGCTCTACGCGCAGCGGGTCCACGGGGGGCGCTGGGAGAACGTCCTCATCAGCGACCGCTCCGATCCCTCCGCGCCGGTGCTGGCGCTCGCCCACGGCGGCCGGCTCGAGCCGGTCGGTGCGGGGGAGGAGATGCGCCTCGTCCTGGACGACGGCGAGGTCCATCGCGAGCAGGTGGACTCGGACGAGTACGTGCTCGCCACCTTCCGGCGGGCCGAGGTCGTCCTCGGGCTCGGGACCGCGCTCTCGGATCGCAACGCCGTGTCCCGCACCGGCCGCGAGGGCGTGGCCGAGCTGCGCGCGCGCGCCGCGGAGGCGCGCGCCAAGGGAGACGTCGTCGGCGCGCGGCGCGCGGAGGGGACGCTGCACCGGCGGATCGCCTCGGCCCTGGCGGTGATCCCGTTCGCGCTGCTCGCCGTCCCGCTCGGCGCCTCCCGGAGGGCGGGCCGCGCGTTCGGGGTGGGGTCGACCTTCCTCGTGGTGGTCGCCCACTACCTGCTCCTGCGCGCCGGGGAGGTGATGGCGCAGCGCGGCGCGCTCCCGGCCGCGCTCGCGCTCGAGCTGCCGACCCTGGTCCTGTCCGCCCTCGCGCTCGCGCTCATCGCGATCCAGGTCCACCGCGGCACGGGGGCGGTGCGGTGATCCTGTTCCGGTACGTCGCGCGCCGGACGCTCGCCGCGTTCCTGGGCGCGCTCGCGGGCGTCGTCGCGATCTTCCTGGCGGTCGACTTCGTCGACAACGCCGCCGCGTTCACCGGGCCGGGCTGGGTCGGGGCGGTGCTCGAGCTCTACGTGTACAAGGCCGCCGTGGTCGTGCGGCAGGTCGCGCCGGCGGCGATGATCCTGGGCGCCGCCATCGCGGTCTCGACGTTCCGCCGGACCCGCGAGTACACCGCAATGCGCGCGGTGGGGCTCGGACCGTGGCGGCTCGCCGTGCCCGTCATCGCGGTGACGATCCTCTCCGGCGGAGCGCTCCTCGTCGTCCACGACCTGTGGGGCGTGGAGGCCGCGGAGCGCGCCGAGGAGATCCAGGCGCTCCGCTTCGGGCGGGGCGGCGACCGGCGCCGCTTCGAGGCGGCGCGCGAGCCGAAGCGCTGGTTCCGCGGCAAGGACGGACGGCGGGTGTACCACCTCCGCGGGACGCTGCCCGACGGCGGGTTCGCCCGCGTGACGGTGATGGAGGTCTCGGACGCCTTCCGGCTGGTGCGCCGGATCGACGCCGACAAGATGCGGCCCGAGGGGGGCGGCTGGCTGCTCGAGGACGTCGAGGACCGGACGTTCCAGCCGGACGGGAGCGTGCGGCTCGACCGGGCCGCCTCGCGCCGGTACGAGTTCCCCGAGCCGCCCGACGCCTTCGCGGTGGTCCCCGGGCGGCCCACGCAGATGCGCTGGAAGACGCTGCTCTCCCAGATCGCGATCCGCCGCCGGCTGGGCCTGCCGGTCGCCGAGTTCCAGCTCGAGCGCTACAACCGGCTCGCGTACCCGTTCGCCGGCGCGCCCGGCGCGATGCTCGCGCTCGCGCTCGCGCTGCGCCGCAACCGCAAGGGCCACATCGCGGCGGCGCTCGTCGAGTCGGTCGGGGTCTCGCTCCTGTTCTGGGGAGCGCAGGGCGTCACCTGGGCGATGGGGCTCTCGGGGCACGTCGCGCCGTGGCTCGCGGCCTGGGCGCCGAACGTCGTGTTCCTCGTGGTGGGCGCGGTCGCGGTGCGGCGGGCGCGGTGACCCGAGGGGCGACGCCAGGAGGCGCTCCGGACGGTTGTGTATTAGTGTTGGGCGGCATGCGTGCTGGGGAGGCGGTCGTCGGCCCGAGCGATGAGGCTCGGCATGGGGGGCTTGCGCGCTCCCTGCTCGCGCGCGCCGCCATCGCCGGCGTGACCGTCCACGCGGCGTTCCTCCCCATCTCCATCGCGGGCATGCAGATCGGGCTCGCCGTCGCCGCGGTCGCCGTGGCGGGGCTGTGGGTGCTCGGCGATCGGCCCCCCGTCGCGCGCGTCGCCGTCCCCGTGCTGGTGCTCGCCGCGAGCGCGGCCGGGTCGGTCGCGCTCGCATGGTCGGCGGGCCTGCCGCCGGGCTCGCCCTCCGCCGCGTTCCACTGGCGCTACCTGCTCGCGCCGCTCGTGGTCGCCCTCGCGCTCGAGGCGGGAGCCGGCGACGATCCCGAGGCGCCTCGGCGGCGGGCGCTCCTCGTGCTCTCCGTGTGGAGCGCCGCCGCCCTCGTGCCGGCCCTCTTCGCCTGGGTCCAGGTGCGCACGGGGATCGACCCGATGCACGCGCTGGGGCTCCGCGGCACGTCCCTGCCTCCTGCGTACCGCCAGGTGTTCGCCCCGGGCGCGCCGGAGCGCTTCGCGGTCGTGGGGTTCTTCAGCTGGTACACGCGGCTCGCCCACGCGCTCACGCCGGTCGCGGTGCTCGCCGGGACGCTCGCGGCGCGGGCGCCGCTTCCCCGGAGGGCTCGCGCGTTCCTCGCCTTCGCCGCGGTCGCCTCGGGCGCCGCGGTGTTCCTGACGGGCGCGCGCTCCGCGTGGGCCGGGCTCGCCGTCGCCGCCGCGATCGTCGCGGCCGCTGCCATGAAGCGCCGGACCCGCCGGATCGCGCTCGCGACCGCGGCCGCCGGGGCGCTCGCCGTGAGCCCGCTCCTGCCCGCCGCCTGGCACTGGCTGGAGGAGACCCGCGCGACGGGGGGCGGCAACGGGCGCGAGACGATCTGGGCCGTGTGCGCGGACGTCATCCGGGACCACCCGCTCACCGGGGTGGGCTACGGCGCGCTGCCGCGCTGGTCGGCGCCCTACTGGGAGAGCCGCGATCCGCAGTTCGGCGTGCAGGCCTGGTGTCACGACGCGCTCCTCTCGGCCGTCGCCGAGGGCGGGCCGCTGCTCGGCGGCGCCGTCGTGGCCTGGTTCGCGCTCCTCGCCGTGGCGTTCGCGCGGTGGCGCCGCGGCGCGGACGCGCTCGGCCGGGCCGGCGCCGTGGGCGGGCTCGCGGTGATCGCCGCGCTGCTCGTGAACTCCGCCGTGCACGACGTGTTCTGGACGTCCGAGCCGGCGCTCGCGTTCGGCTGCGCGATCGGGATCGCGGCGGTGCTCGCGCGGCCGCGGCCGGACGCGTCGAACGGCAAGGCAGGGGAATCGCAGGCATGATGGCGCTCGTGGGATCGGTCCAGGCGGTGCTCCGCTACCGGGAGCTGCTCGCGCTGCTCGTCGCGCGCGACCTCAAGGTCCGCTACAAGCGCAGCACCCTGGGGATGCTGTGGACGCTCCTCAACCCGCTCCTGCAGATGGTCGTCTACACGCTCGTGTTCTCGACCATCATGCGGATCGGCATCGAGGGGTACCCGGTGTTCCTCCTCGCCGGCCTCCTGCCCTGGACGCTCATCTCGGTCGGCTCGGTCTCCGCCTCGATGTCGCTCCTCGGCAACCAGAGCCTCATCCGCAAGGTGGCGGTCCCGCAGGCGGTCTACCCGCTCGCCGCGGTCGGCTCGAAGCTCACGGACGCGGTCCTGTCGCTGCCCGCCCTGGCGATCCTGGCGATCGCGCTCGGCCGCCCGCCCGGCGTGTCCTGGCTCTTCGTCCCGCTCGCGTTCCTGCTCGCGGCGGCGTTCACGACGGGGCTCGCGCTGCTCTTCAGCTCGCTCTCGGTGTTCTTCCGCGACGTCCGGCACCTCATCGACGTGCTCTTCCAGATCTGGTTCTACGTGACGCCGGTCATCTACCCGGTGTCGTTCCTCGAGAACCTCCACCCCGCGCTGCGCATGGCCCTGGCGCTCAATCCGGCCGCGCCCATCGTGCGGATGTTCCAGGTGACCATCTACGAGGGGCGGATCCCGCCCGCCGGGCTCGTCGGGCTCGCGACGCTCGCGGCCGCGGTCTCGCTCCTCGCGGGCGGCGCCTTCTTCGTGCGGTCCGAGGACCGCCACATCCACAACTTCTGAACATGCCCGGATCCCTCACCTTCGAGAACGTCGGCATGCGCTTCCGGATGTACCGGGAGCGGGTGACCACGCTGAAGGAGGCGGTCCTCGGCCGCTTCCGGCACCTGCGCACCGCCGACGAGTTCTGGGCGCTCCGCGGCGTCTCGTTCCACGTCGGCCCCGGCGAGTCGGTCGGCCTCGTCGGCCACAACGGCTCCGGCAAGAGCACGCTCCTCAAGATCGCGGCGGGCGTCCTCCGCGCCTCCGAGGGGCGGGTGCAGGTCGAGGGGCGCGTCTCGCCCATGATCGAGCTCGCGGCAGGCTTCGATCCGGAGCTCACCGGCCGCGACAACATCTTCCTGAACGGCGCGCTCATGGGCCACACGCGCCGGGAGATGGAGCGGAAGTTCGACCGCATCGTCGAGTTCAGCGAGCTCGGCGAGTTCATCGACATGCCGGTGAAGAACTACAGCTCCGGCATGTACGCCCGGCTCGGGTTCGCCATCGCGGTGGACGTCGAGCCGGAGATCCTGATCATCGACGAGGTGCTCGCGGTGGGCGACGAGCGCTTCCAGGCCAAGTGCATGGACCGCATCCGCGAGCTCAAGGGATCCGGGTGCACCATCTTCTACGTCTCGCACGCGATGGAGACGGTCGCGGAGCTCTGCGAGCGGGTGATCGTGCTGCACCATGGCCGCGTCGAGTTCGACGGCGCGCCGGCGCCCGCCATCGCGCGCTACCGGGAGCTCCAGGGGTTCGTCCCGCACGCGGCGACGCGGGCGGGGTGAGGGCGCGATGGGCGTCGGTCTCCGCCGCGCCGTCCGCGCCGCGATCTCGCTCGGCGGTCCGGAGGCCGTGTACGCCGCGAAGAAGGGCGCCATCGCGCTCCGCGCGCGCCTGCCCGCGCCGCTGCTGCGTGCGCGCCACGCCGCCGCCCTCGCCGCGCTCGACGCCCGGATCGCGGAGGCGCGCGGGGTGGTGGTGTACCTCCCGACGATCAACTGGGGATACCTCCACCAGCGCCCGCACCAGCTCCTGCGCGAGCTCGGCCGCCGCGGCTACGTCGGCGTGTTCTGCACCTGCAACCCCGCGGCGGACGCGGTCGAGGGGCTGCGCGAGGTCGAGCCGAACGTCTTCCTCTGCGCGGATCCGCGGCTCGTCGCGCACCTCGCGCGGCCGATCCTGTGGCTCAACTGGACCGTGAACGAGGCGTGGTTGCGCGCGTTCCGCGAGCCGCGCGTCGTGTACGAGTACATCGACGAGCTCGAGGTCTTCAGCATGCACTGCCGGCGCATGCACGCGGACCACGACGCGCTGGTGCGCAGGGCCGACGTGGTCGTCGCGAGCGCCGACCGGCTCCACGCGGCCATCCGCGCAGCGCGACCGGACGCGGTGCTCGCGCCGAACGGCGTGCACGCTCCGGACTTCCGCGGGAGGGAGGGCGAGGCGCCCCCCGAGGACCTCGCGCGGATCGTCGCCCTGGGTCGCCCGATCGTCGGTTACTACGGCGCGCTCGCACGCTGGCTCGACTTCGAGCTGCTGAACCGCGTGACGCAGGACGGCGCGGAGCTGAGCTTCGTCGTCATCGGCCCGGATCACGACGGCTCCGCGGCACGCATCGCATCGCGCCCGAACGTGCACGTGCTCGGCGAGCGCCCGTACGGCGAGCTCGCCCGCTACTCGCGGCGCTTCGACGTCGCGATCATCCCGTTCGAGGTGAGCGAGGTGACGCGCTCCACCTCGCCCGTGAAGCTGTTCGAGTACATGGCCGCCGGCGCTCCGATCGTCACGACGCCGATGGACGAGTGCCGCAAGTACCGGTCCGTCACCACCGCCGCGACGCCCGCGGAGTTCCTCTCCGCGGTGCGGGCGGCCGTCGGCAGGCGGGGAGACGCCGCGTATCAGGCGCTCCTCTCCCGCGAGGTGCAGCAGAACACCTGGGGAGAGCGCGTGGATCGGGTGCTCGCCGCGCTCGACGCGGGAGCCACGGCGCCGGCGGAGAGGAGGCGCGCATGACGGGGCCAGCGGTGAATTCGCCGGACTACTGGGAGGCGCGGTTCGCGAGCGGAGACTGGGGGGCGCGCGGCGGGCCGGCGCAGTCCCGCTTCTTCGCGGAGCTGGCGCTCTCGCTCGTGCCCCCGGCGGTGGCGGACGACCTCCGCGCGCGCCGGGCGAGCGTGTGCGACTGGGGCTGCGGGGAGGGCGAGGGCGCCGCCGCGCTCGCGGCCGCGTGGGGGACGCCCGTCACCGGCCTCGACGTCTCGCCCGCGGCGGTGGAGCGCGCGAGCGGGCGGCACGCCGGGGTCTCCTTCGCCGTGTCGCGCGCGGGTCTCGATCGGGAGTACGACGTGCTCTTCACGTCGAACACGCTCGAGCACTTCGCCGCGCCGTGGGGCGTGCTCGCGTCGCTCCTGCCCAGGGTGGGCCGCTACGTCCTCCTGCTCGTGCCGTTCGAGGAGCGGGAGCGGATCGAGGAGCACGCCTACACGTTCGAGCTCGAGAGCTTCCCCCTGGAGGTCGGCGGCTTCGAGCTCGTCGATCTCCGCGTCGCGCACTGCGCGGGGATCGAAGGGTCGTGGTGGGCGGGCGATCAGGCGCTCGCGACCTACGCCCGGCGGGGCGCCGAGGGGATACCGCTGAGGCTCGAGCCCGCGCTCGCGGCGGGCGTGGCGCGGGCGGCGGCCCTCGCGGAAGCCCGCCACGCGCTGACGCAGGAGCGTGACGCGCTCCGCGCCGAGCGCGATGCGCTCGCTGCCGAGGGCGAAGCCGCGCGCGCACGGCTCGCGTCGCTGCGCGCGGAGGCCGCCCATTGCGCGCAGCGCCTCGAGGCCGATCGGGCGCGCCGCTCGTACGTGCTCGCGCGTGCCGTGGCGACCTTGCGGGAGCACCCCGTCTCGGCCGCGGTCGCCGCGTGGGACGGGACCACGGGCCGGGTCGAGGCGGCGCACGCGCGGCTGCGCGGGTGGGATTCTCTCGCGGACGGGGCGGCGTCGCTCCGCGCCGCGGTGGCGGCATCGCAGGAGTGAGCCGCGCGCCGGGCTCAGGCCCGGCGAGTCCCGGTCTTCCGCAGCCAGCGGTACGCGTCGACGTAGGCGCCCGCGTAGGCGTCGGCCATGGCGCGGACGTGGAAGGGCCCCATGACCTTCTCGCGGCCGCGCGCGCCGCGGGCACGCCACGCGTCCGGGTGGAGCGCCACCTCGCGCATCGCCGCGGCGAGCACCTCGACGTACTCCTCCGGGGGACGCTCCCCGAGCGCGACGAGCTGCTCGAGCGTCAGCTCCGACAGCCGCTCGTAGGGGCACGGGATCACGATCCCGATGTCGCCTTCGTGGATCACCTCCCGCGCCGAACCCACGTCGGAGACGACCAGCGGGAGCCCGAAGTACATGGCCTCCATGACCGCGATGCTCCACCCCTCCACGAGCGACGGGAGCACGAAGCAGTCGGCGGCGCGGATGAGGCCCGCGATCGCGTCGCGGCTGCCCCAGGGCAGGATGAGCACCCGGTCCGAGAGCCCGCCGGCGCGGACGGCCTCGTCGACCTCGCGGGCGTAGCGCGCGTCCAACGGATTGCCGACGAGCACGAGCCGCGCGCGCGGCACGTCGACGGAGACCCTCGCGAGCGCCTCGACGGTGGTCCGCTGGAGCTTGTTGGGCGTGAAGGACCCCACCTGCAGGAACACGAAGTCGCCCTCGGAAAGGCCGAGCTCCTCGCGTGAGCCCCGGGACGCGCCCTCGAGCGCGCTCGGGTCGAGCCCGTTCGGCACGATCCGCACGCGCCGCGGATCCACCCCGAAGGTCGCCTCGAAGAAGCGCCCCACCTGCGGCGACACGGCGAGGTGGAGATCCACGTCGCGCAGGCGCTCGGCACGAGCGCTCCGGGCCTGCGGGTCCAGCCACACGTAGCTCGAGTGCACGGTGTACACGGTCGAGAGACCCAGGCCGCGATAACCGGTCAGCCCGGCGACGCTGTGGTGCAGGTTCACCACCTGGAGCTGACGCTCCTGCGCCGCCGCGATCAGCCGTCCCTCGACGCCGCCCGTGACCACCACGTCCACGCCGTCCTTCTGCAGCGCCCGGCCGGTGAGGCCGCACTCCGTCGCGTGCACGAGGACGGTCGGACGGACACGCGAGCGATCGAGGTTGCGGACGAGGTCGGAGACGATCTGCTCGAGGCCGCCGCGGTCCATCCCGTCGACCTGGAAGCCGACGCGCAGCGGCTCGCGCACGGGGAGGACCCGCGCCGGCGGCTGGCGAGGCGCGCGCGCGCAGCGCTTCTCGAAGAGGCGCAGCTGCGCGATGCGGCGGGCGAGCTCCGGCTCGCGCCGGGGATCGAGGAGGAACACGCCGCCGGGCAGCTCGCGATCGAGGTGCGCCGCGACCAGGGGGTCGGCGGCGAAGAGCAGCTCGGCGCGCCTCGCCGCGGCCTCGTCCACCTGGTCGAGCGGGAGGTCGACCACGCACACCCGCAGCGCGTCGTCGGAGTCCTCGCGCTCGCGCACGGCGGGATCGCCTGCGCGCGACAGGGCGTACGCGACGACGTCCGGCGTCGCCCCCGCCGCCACGCTCCGCGCGCCCGGGATCTCGACGCCCAGCTGGAGCCAGGCGGGGCTCGAGGCCAGCGCGGCCAGCCGCTCGCCGTGCCGGTCGAGCAGGCGGTGCACGCTCTCCGCGATGCGAAGCTCGCGGGCGCGCGCGTTCAGCGTGTTCTCGTGGACGCGGTACCGGTAGAGGACCTCCTCCACGTGGCCGATCCCGAACAGCGCGTGGATCCGCAGCCAGTAGTCGTAGTCCTCGCCGCCGAACGTGTCCTCGGCGTAGGCGCCCACCACGCGGGCCGCGTCGCGCCGGTAGAGGAAGCTCGCACCGATGAAGTTGTCGCCGCTCCGGTGGAGGTTCTCCACCGTGACCTCGCGCGGCAGGCGCATCCGGCTGCGGTCGTGCGGGTCCTGGTTCTGCGGCCGGAAGAGCGGATCGTCGAGCGGGCGGCCGCGATCGTCGATGGCCTGGTAATCGGAGAAGACCATCGCCTGCTCCGGATGCGCGCGGAGGTACCCCACGAGCACCTCGAGCTGGCGCGGGAGCATCACGTTGTCCGCCGAGGTCCAGGTGTAGAACTCGCCGGTGGCGAAGTCGAACCCGTTGTTGAGGGCGGACGGGAGCTTCTGGTTCGGCTGGGTCACGACGACGACGCGCGGGTCGTCCGCGAAGCGCTCGAGGATGGGCTCGACGCCGTCGGTCGACCCGTCGTTGACCACGATGAGCTCGAGATCGCGGTACGTCTGGGCGAGGACGCTCTCGATGGACTCCGCGAGCATCGACGCCTGGTTGTAGACGGGGAGCACCACGCTCACCCGTCCGCGGCGCCCCAGGGTGAGCCCGACGACCTGTCCCCCGCCGTCCGGCAGGAGCGAGCGCGCCGCCGCCCCGACCGCTCGCATCCCGCCGAGGCGGGCCTTCGCCTTCCGGGCCAGGCCGTGCGCCACCCGCAGCGGCCAGAACCCGTCCCGGACGCGGTAGTAGACCCGCGCCGCGCGCCAGGCCGTGCTGGTCCGGATCCCCTCGAGCTCCGCCTCCGTGCGGCGAAGCCGCTCCCCGGTGCGCTCCAGGTCCTCGCGGAGCCGGGAGGTGCGGGCGCGCTCGCGGGCGAGCGCGAGCCGAGCCTCGGCGAGCTCCTTCTCGATGCCGCCGGGGTCCATGGCCGAGGCCTGCTCGGCGTCGTGCGACACGCTCTGCTCCTCGCGACGGCCTGGTGGCGGGGGGGAGGTCACGGTCGAGCTCATGCTGCGGGCACTTTGCCACGAGTGCCCGATCCCTTGGGACCCTTGATAGGGAGGACGTCGGGGCGGCGTCGCTCGGCGCCCGTGCACCTGCTCCGCGGGCAAGTCACCGCCGCCCCGTCACCCTCCGGTACACCTCCAGCGTCAGCCGCGCCGTGTCCTCCCAGCGGAACCGCCGCGCGCGCCCGCGCGCGGCCGCGGCGCGCAGCCGCGAGCCCTCGCGGTCGTCGAGGGCCGTCCGGATCGCCGCGGCGAAGGCCTCGGGGTCGGACGGGGCGGCGTAGCGCACCGTCTCGCCGCCGACCTCGCGGAGCGCGGGGATGTCGCTCGCGACCGCGGGCGTCCCGGCCGCCATCGCCTCCGCGAGGGGCAACCCGAACCCCTCCCGCACCGAGGGCATGACGAAGCAGGCGGCGCCCGCGTACAGCGCGGGCAGCTCGTCGTCCGGGACCGTCCCCGCGAGCTGCACGTGCGGGGCGAGATCGCCGAGCGGCAGCGACTGGGTGAGCCCGCGCCGCCCCGCGATGACGAGGCGCAGGTCGCGCCCCTCGCGGCGCAGGAGCCGGAGCACGTCGAGCAGGACCGGCAGGTTCTTGCGCGGCTCGAGGGTGCCGACCGCGAGCAGGTAGGGCGCGCGGGGGCCTTCCGGCGCGCGCGCCTCGAAGAAGACCGGGTCGACGCCGTTCGGCGTGACGTGCACGCGCTCGCGCGGGACCCCCGTCGCGCGCACGAGCTCCTCCCGCGCCGCCTCCGACGGCGTGAACACCGCGGCGGCGCGCGCGAGCGCCTGCGGGTACAGCGGCCGCGCGTACCAGCGCTGCTCGGCGGGCAGGGCGTCGGGCTCGAGCCACGGCGTCGCGTCGTGGACGGTGACGGCGGAGCGCCCGCGCCAGAGGAGCGGGGTGGGGGAGCCTGGCGAGTGGAGCAGGTCCACGCGCGCGCCGGCGGCGGCGAGCGGGAGCCACGCCTGGTCGAGCGCGACGCGCGTGCGGAGCGGCGCGGCGCGCTGCTCGACCTCGAGCTCGGCGATGCTCGGCGGCGGGTCCGGCCGGGTGAAGAGGACGAGCTCTCCCGGCGCCAGCGCCGCGAGCGCGCGGGCGAGGCCGATCGCGTGGCGCTCGGGGCCGGCGAGGCGGTCGGGGCGGAGCCAGGTGAAGTCGATGCCTACGCGCACGGGCGCTCGCTCGCGGATCGCCGTCTTCAGGCCGCCGCCCACTCGGCCGGAACGCCCGACGGCGAGAGCCCGAGCGCGTCGCCGATCCGCGCGCTCGCGCGCCCGTCGCCGTAGAGATCGACCCGGCGCGCCATCCGGGCGTAGGCGGCGCCGTCCCGGAGCAGGGAGGTGCAGGCCTCGCGGATCACCTCGCGGCTCGTCCCGACGAGCCGCGACACGCCGGCCTCGACGCTCTCCTGCCGCTCCGTGACGTCACGCATGACGAGCACCGGCTTCCCGAGCGCGGAGGCCTCCTCCTGGATCCCGCCGGAGTCCGTCAGGATGAAGCGGCTCCGGCGCGCGAGCCACACGAGCGCCGGGTACTCGACCGGCTCGACGAGGTGCACGTTCGGCAGCCCGGAGAGGATGCGGAAGACCGGTTCCCGGACGTTGGGGTTGAGGTGCACCGGGTAGAGGATCTCGACGTCGTTCGCGCTCGCCACGTCCCGGATGGCCTCGCACAGCTCCTCGAACGGTCGCCCGAAGCTCTCGCGCCGATGGCCGGTGACGAGCACGAGGGGGCGCTCCGCGCGCAGCGGGAACCGCGCCGCGTACATCTCGTCGAGCCCCTTTTCACGGAGGGTCTCGATCGCGAGGAGGAGCGCGTCGATCCCGGTGTTGCCGACCACCCGGATGCGGTCCTCCGGGATCCCCTCCGCGAGGAGGCTCGCCTTCGCGCGCGCCGTCGGCGCGAGGTGCAGGTCGGCGAGCCGCGCGGTGAGCACGCGGTTCATCTCCTCGGGGTACGGCGCCCAGCGGTCGCCGCTGCGCAGCCCCGCCTCGACGTGTGCGACCCGGACCTTGCGGTGAAAGGCGGCGAGCGCCGTCGCGAAGCACGTGGTCGTGTCGCCCTGGACGACCACCCAGTCCGGGCGGCGCGACTCGAGCAGCCGATCCACCCCCGTGAGAGTCCGGGCGGCCACGTCCGACAGCGTCTGGTTCGTGCGCATGATCTCGAGGTCGTGATCGACGTCAACCCCGAAGAAGGAGACCACCTGGGTAACCATCTCCCGATGTTGCCCCGTGAGGCATACCTCCACGTGGGCCCCGGGGCGTTGCCGGAGATCGTGTACGAGGGGAGCGAGCTTCACCGCCTCGGGACGGGTTCCGAAGACGATCAGGATGCGCATTTCGCCAAACGTTACCAAGAGTAGCGACGTGTGGATATAAAGACCTGGGGACGGTGGAGGCAGCTCTCGATCACACTCGCCGGCGGTCGCGATGAGCGCCCGGCCGCGTGAGCGCGGGGCGGCGCCCCAGGGAGACTTACGATGATCCTGCTGCACGCGCTCGAGTGGGGACTGCTCGTGCTGGGCGTCTACACTTTTGCGGTCGCGCTGTGTGGCTTCCTCCCGCGCCGGAAGAGCGCCGCCGTCGAGCCGCTGCACCGCTTCGTCGTCGTCGTCCCGGCGCACGACGAGGCGGCGGTGATCGGCGACGCGGTCCGCGCGCTCACGCAGCTCGACTATCCCCGCCGCATGTTCCGCGTCGTGGTCGTCGCCGACAACTGTAGCGACGACACCGCGGCGCGCGCGCGGACCGCGGGCGCGGACGAGGTGCTCGAGCGCGACGAGCCCGGGAGCACGGGGAAGGGTCACGCCCTCCGGTGGGCGCTCGAGCGCGTCGCGTCGCGCTGGACCCCCGACGCGATCTGCGTGTTCGACGCCGACAACGTCATGTCCCCCAACTTCCTCACGGTCATGAACGCGCGGCTCGCCGCGGGCGCGCACGTCGTGCAGGGCTACCTCGACACGAAGAACCCGGACGACAGCTGGGTGACGAAGGCGATCTCCACCGGCTACTCGGTGTCGTCGCGCCTCTTCCAGCTCTCGCGCGAGAACCTCGGCATGTCCGCGGCGCTCGGCGGGACGGGCTACTGCATCCGGACGTCCACGCTGCACGCCTTCCCGCCGGATCCCGCCTGCGTGACGGACGACGCGGAGCTGCAGATGCGGCTCCTCCGCGAGGGCATCCGCGTGGAGTGGGCGCACGACGCCGTCACGTTCGACGAGAAGCCGCTCACGATGAGGGCGTCGAACGCGCAGCGGACGCGCTGGATGCAGGGCCGCTGGGACGTCGCGCGGCGGCACCTCCTCCCGCTCCTCGCGCGGGCGCTCCGCCACGGCGATCAGGCGGCGCTCGACGGCGCCATCGCGTGCGTGCAGCCCTCGCGCTCCGCGGTGGCGGTGCTCGCGGCCGGCGTCGCGGCGGTGCACGCGGTGGCCGCGCTCCGGGGCTCGGCGCTCGCGGCGGCGTTCTCCGTTCCGCTCCCCGCCTGGGGCGCGCTCCTCGCGTGCTACGCGGTGTTCCCCATGGCGGCGATGCGCGCCGAGGGGATGCCGGCGCGCGCGTTCGTGCGCTACGCGTACACGGCGATCTTCAACTCCACCTGGCTGCCCATCCTCGTGCGCGGGCTCTTGCGCATCGGGAAGCGCGACTGGGTCTCGACGCAGCACACGCGCAGCATCCCGCTCGAGGCGCGGCTCGCGGAGCGCCGCCCCGCGCCCGGGGGAAAGCCACCCGGCTCGGAGCGGGTGGCCTGATGCTGAAGCAGCGCGCGCGAGCGGTCGCTGCCGGGCTTCGGGGGCTCGATCTCGGGCTCCTGGTGCTCGCCTTCGGCCTCGCGTACTGGGTGCGCAGCGCGCTGCCCGGCACCCTCCCGGATCTCTACGCGCCCGACCGCTACCTGGCGTGGGTCGCGGCCGCGCTGCTCCTGTGGAGCCCCGCCGCGGGGGCCTCCCACGTGTACGCCGCGTACAGGACGCGCTCGCTCGGGGTCGAGGTGCTGCGCCTCGGCCGCGCCACGGTCACCCTCGCGCTCCTCCTCGGCACCGGGACGTTCATCGCGCACGACCACCAGCTCTCGCGCCTGCTCTTCGGGATCTGGCTCGCGACGGCGCTCGCGCTCTTCGCCGCGAGCCGGGTGGTGCTCCGGACCACCGCGCGCGCCGTCCGCCGGCGGGGCCGGAACACCCGCGCGTTCGCGGTGGTCGGCAGCGGGCCGCTCGCGGTGGCGATGGCGCGTCGGCTCGGGACGCGGCGGGAGTGGGGGCTCAGGTTCTGCGGGTACATCGTCGAGCCGGACGGAGCGGTTCGTCGAGGGGCCCAGGTGCTGGGCGCGATCGAGGACATGGGGAAGATCCTCGACCTGCACGTGCTGGATCTGGTCGTGGTCGCGGTGGGGCGCGATCGGCTCCGGGACGTCGAGGAGGCCATCGCGCTGTGCGAGGAGCAGGGGGTTCCGGTGAAGATCGCCCTCGACCTCTTCCCGGCGATCGACGCGCAGCTCGAGATCGAGGAGCTCGACGGGATCCCGCTCCTCTCCCTCGCGTCCGGTCCCCAGGAGGTGCTGCCGCTCCTCGCGAAGCGTGCCTTCGACGTCGTCCTGAGCGCCCTCGGCCTCCTCGTCCTCTCGCCCGTCCTCGCGCTCGTCGCGCTCGCCGTGCGGCTCGACTCCCCGGGCCCGGTGCTGTTCCGGCAGCGGCGCGTCGGCCTCAACGGCCGCGAGTTCACCCTGTACAAGCTCCGCTCGATGCGGGTCGGCGCAGAGGACGAGCTCCACGCCCTGCGCCAGCACAACGAGGCGGACGGGCCGGTCTTCAAGATGCGCGACGATCCGCGCGTGACGGCGGTCGGCCGCTTCATCCGCCGGGCCTCGCTCGACGAGCTCCCGCAGCTCTGGAACGTGCTCTGCGGCGAGATGAGCGTCGTCGGCCCGCGCCCGCCCCTCCCGGAGGAGGTGCGCCGCTACGAGCGCTGGCAGCGCCGGCGCCTCTCGATGAAGCCCGGGATCACCTGCACCTGGCAGATCTCGGGCCGCTCCGATCTCGAGTTCGATCGCTGGATGGAGCTCGACCTCGCCTACATCGACGGCTGGTCGCTGTGGCGGGACCTGCGCATCGTCGCCCAGACGATCCCGGCCGTCCTGCTCCGGCGCGGGGCGCGCTGACGCGCCGCTCCGGCCCGACTATCCTTCGAGGCCGTGCCGCCGCTCCCCGCCGATCTCGACGCTCGCGTCACCGCCGCCGCGGACGTGCTCCGGCGCGGCGGCCTCGTGGCCTATCCCACCGAGACGTTCTACGGGCTCGGCGCGCTCGCCCGCGACGAGGCCGCGCTCGGCAGGCTCGCCCGCGCGAAGCTCCGCCCGGAGGGCAAGCCCCTGCCGCTCCTCGCGGCGGACGTCGGCCAGGTGGAGGCGGTCGCCGGGCTCACGGGCATCGCGGCCCGCCTCGCCGCGCGCTTCTGGCCCGGGCCGCTCACGCTGGTGCTCCCCGCGCTCCCGGGGCTCGACCCCGCGGTCACGGCCGGCGCCGGGACCGTCGCCATCCGCGTCCCCGGCAGCGAGGTCGCGCGGGCCCTCGCCCGGCGGGCGGGCGGGGCCATCGTGTCGACGTCTGCGAACCTCTCCGGCGAGGCGCCGCCGACCGACGCCGGAGACCTCTCGGCGGACCTCCTCTCGCGCATCGACCACGTCCTCGACGGCGGGCGCACGCCGGGCGGGCTGCCGAGCACGATCGTGGAGGTGGAGGGGGACAGCGTCCGCCTCCTGCGCGAGGGCGCCATCCCATTCGACGCCGTGCGCGCCGCGGCCGACTGACGCAAGGGGGCTGCTCCGGATGCGCGCGGTCACCTCGGGCGCCTTGCACCCCGCGGGGCGCTGATCTAGCGTCCCACCCCCATGGCGGAGATCGCCCCGTTTCACGGAATCCGATACGCCGCCTCGAAGGGCCGCGCGCTCGCACAGCTCATCGCGCCGCCCTACGACCTCATCTCGCAGGAGCAGCGCGACGAGCTGCTCCGGCGCAGCACCGAGAACGTGGTCCACATCACCCTCGGCGAGGAGCGCCCCGGCGACGGGCCGGCGCAGAACCGCTACACGCGCGCCGCGGAGTACTTCCGCCGCTGGCTCGCCGAGGGCGTGCTGCGCCGCGACCCCACCCCGGCGCTCTACCCGCTGGAGCAGAGCTTCTGGTCGCCGGATGGGCGGCGCCTCAAGCGGCGCGGCTTCATGGCCGCCGTGCGGCTGCACGAGTTCCGCGAGGGCATCATCGTCCCGCACGAGAAGACGCTCGTCGCGCCCAAGGCGGACCGGCTCGAGATCCTGAGGCACGTGGGCGCGAACCTCTCGCCCATCTTCGGCCTGTACCGGGACGAGGCGCAGGTCACGGCGCGGACGCTCGACGCGGCGACCGCGGCGGAGCCGGTGGCGGACACCGACTCCGACGACGGCGTGCACCACCGCATGTGGCGGACCGAGGACCCGGCGCTCGTGTCCGCGCTCACCGAGCTCGTCGCGCGGCAGCGCGTCTTCATCGCCGACGGGCACCACCGCTACGAGACGGCGCTCGTGTACCAGCGCCAGCTCGAGGAGGCGAACCCCGGCCTCCCCGCGGACGGCGGGCACCACTACATCCTCATGTTCCTGTGCCCGATGAACGACCCGGGCCTGTTCCTGTTCCCCACGCACCGGCTCCTGTTCGGCCTGAAGGACCTCTCCCTCCCGCGCTTCGTCGAGCGGCTCGAGCGCTACTTCACGGTGGAGACGCTCCCCGAGGACATCCGCCGCCCGGCGGGCCGCGCCTGGGCCATCTCCAAGCTCGCCGAGCACGGGGGCAAGGCGAGCACCTTCATCCTCCTCTCCGCCGAGGACCAGAAGGCGCGCGTGGTCACGCTGCGCGACGACGTGGACCTCTCCGACGCGGAGCTGCCCGCGAACCAGATGCTGCGGGCGCTCGACGTGACGGTGCTGCACTCGATCGTCTTCCAGCACCTGCTCGGCCTCTCGCCGCGGGCGCAGGAGAACCAGGAGAACCTCACCTACGTCCGCGACGCGGGCGAGGCGGTGAACCGGGTCCTCTCCGGCGAGCATCAGCTCGGGTTCCTCCTGAACCCCACGCCGATGTGGCAGGTCGAGGCGATCGGCGACGCGGGCGAGACGATGCCGCAGAAGAGCACGCTCTTCTACCCGCGCCTCCAGAGCGGCCTCGTGATGCGCCAGGTGAACCCCCGGGAGCGGCCCTAGCCGGCGAGGCCGCGCTTCTTTGTCCAAACCCGCAGTCTGCGATAGAAAACCGTCATGCCCTTCCCCCAGGACCGCCCCCGCCGCCTGCGCCGCAACGAGGCGCTGCGCAGCCTCGTCCGCGAGACGCACCTCGCGCCCGACGACCTCGTCTGGCCGCTGTTCGTGCTCCCCGGCAAGCGCGTGCGGAACCCGGTGAAGTCGATGCCGGGCGTCTTCCAGCTGTCGGTCGACGAGCTCGTCGCGGAGGCGCAGGCCGGGTACGAGGCGGGCGTCCGCTCCGTGATCCTGTTCGGGATCCCCGAGCACAAGGACGAGATCGGCAGCGGGGCCTACGACGAGAACGGCGTCGTCCCGCAGGCGATCCGCGCGCTCAAGGCAAAGGTCCCCGGGCTCGTCGTGATGACCGACGTGTGCATGTGCGAGTACACGGACCACGGCCACTGCGGCATCCTCAAGGCGCCGAAGGCCGGCGGCCCCGGGCAGGATCTCTCGGTCGACAACGACGCGACCCTGCCGCTCCTCGCCAAGGAGGCGGTCGCGCACGCCCGCGCCGGCGCCGACATCGTCGCCCCGTCGGACATGATGGACGGCCGCGTCGCCGCGATCCGGGCGGCGCTCGACGCCGAGGGGTACGGAGACGTGCCCGTCCTCTCCTACGCCGCGAAGTTCGCCGGCGCGTTCTACGGCCCGTTCCGCGACGCCGCGGAGAGCGCGCCGCGCGAGGGGCCGGGCATCCCCAAGGATCGCAAGGGCTACCAGATGGACCCCGGCAACTGGCGGGAGGCGCTCCGCGAGGTGGCGCTCGACGTCGCCGAGGGCGCCGACATGGTGATGGTGAAGCCCGCGGTGCCGTACCTCGACATCGTGCGGCTCATCCGCGATCGCTTCGAGCTGCCGGTCGCCGCGTACCACGTGTCCGGCGAGTACGCGATGATCAAGGCCGCCGCCGAGCGCGGCTGGATCGACGAGGCGCGGGTCGTGCTCGAGACCCTGCTCTGCTGCCGCCGCGCCGGCGCCGACCTCATCCTCACCTACTACGCGAAGGAGGCCGCGCACCTCCTCACCGGGAAGCGCGGGTGACCCGCGGAGCGTCCCAGCCCGACGAGCCCGGCGGGGCGGCCTCGTACAAGGTCGTCGAGGTCTCGCCCGTCGGCGAGGAGAGCCTGGAGGGGGCGCTGAACCGCTGGACCGCGGAGGGCTTCGCCTTGGAGTCGGTGCACTTCGTCATGCGCGAGGGGTCGCACCGCCCGGCGATGGCCTACCTGTTCTTCGTGCGGGGGAGCGCGTAGCGAGATGCGCGACGCGAGGCGAGAGGGCAGCCCGTACCCCAAGGCGGACCTGTCGCTCCGCGCGCTCGCGCGGCTCGCCGACTTCACCCTCGCGCTCGTCCTCGCCCAGGCGTCGCCGCAGGTGGGGCCGCTCCTCGCCGCGCTCTACCTGCTCGTCGCCGACGGCCTGCTCTCCGGGCAGTCCATCGGCAAGAAGATCTTCGGCGTGCGCACGGTCGTGGTGCCGCGCCGGGCGCCGGCCGGCTACCGCGAGTCCATGCTGCGCAACGCGCCGTTCGCGCTCGTCGCCATCTTCTACGCGGTGCCGCTGCTCTGGCCCGTGCTGTTCGTCGCCGGCGTGCCGATCGTCGCCTTCGAGGCGTACATGATCTACACGGACCGGCTCGGCGTCCGGATCGGCGACATCTTCGCCGACACGCAGGTGGTCGACGGGAAGGTGCTGGCGAAGGACGCGGCCGTGGCGCCCGACCTCGCCGCCACGCCGGCGCCGCCGCCCTCCGCGAGCGCGACGCGCGGCGGCGCGGCCCGGTCGGCCGCCTAGGAGCATGACCCGCGAACCGCCAGCGAGCGAGGCGAGCCCGCCGCGGCGGAGGCGCAGCCCCCGTTAGTTCCTTCCAGGAGCCGGCCCACGATGCGCATCGCGCTCACGCACAACCTTCGACTCTCCGACTCCGAGGAGGAGGCCGAGTTCGACACCCGCGAGACCGTCGACGCCCTGGCGGCCGCCATCGAGCGCCTCGGCCACCGCGTCGAGCGGATCGAGGTCTCCGGGCCGGCGTCGCGCACCGTCGCGCGCCTCGAGGCGTTCGGGCCGGACCTCATCTTCAACACCGCCGAGGGGCGGCGCGGCCGCTTCCGCGAGGCGTTCTTCCCGGCGCTCTTCGACGAGCTCGGGATGCCGTACACCGGCTCCGACGCCTACGCCCTCGCGCTCACGCTCGACAAGCAGCTCACGAAGCTCGTGCTCGCCCAGCACGGGGTCACGACGCCGCGCTGGCAGTACCTCGAGGACGCGCAGAAGCTCCAGCCCAACGCCCTGCGCTACCCCGTCATCGTGAAGCCCAACTTCGAGGGCAGCTCGAAGGGCATCACGCAGGACTCGGTGGTCGAGGACGCCCTGCGGCTCCACGAGGTGGTGCGCGAGTCCCTCCGGCGCTACCCCGCGGGGCTCCTCGTGGAGGAGTTCATCGTCGGGCGGGACGTGACGGTGCCGTTCCTCGAGGCGGCCGCGCCGGAGCGGCACGGCGTGCTGCAGCCGGTCGAGTACGTCATCGACGAGGCGGCCACCGCCTCCCGCCGGTACGCCATCTACGACTACGAGCTCAAGACCAAGCTCGACCGGTACGTGTCCGTGCGCGCGCCGGCGAAGGTGAAGCGGAGCCAGGCCGAGCGGATCCAGCAGCTCTGCGAGACCGTCTACCGCCAGCTCGGGATCCGCGATCTCGGCCGGATCGACCTGCGCCTCGGCGACGACGGCGGGATCTACTTCCTGGAGATCAACGCGCTGCCCTCCCTCGAGCCCGGGGCGGGCATCTACGCCTCCGCCGCGCTCGAGGGGCTCCACGACGACGCCGTGCTCGGCGCGGTCATCCAGAGCGCGACGCGCCGCTTCAACATCGCCGAGCCGCGCGGACGGCGCGGCCGCCCGAGGCGCACCGAGCGGCTCAAGGTCGGCTTCACCTTCAACGTGAAGCGGCTCACGCCGGACCCGTCGGGCGAGGGGGACGAGGAGGCCGAGTACGACTCCCCGAAGACGCTCCAGGCGATCCGCGAGGCCATCGCGAGCTACGGCCACGAGGTGGTCGATCTCGAGGCGACGACCGAGCTGCCCTTCGTCCTCGCGGCGACGCCGGTGGACGTCGTGTTCAACATCGCCGAGGGGTTCCGGGGCCGGAACCGCGAGTCGGCGGTCCCGGCGCTCCTCGAGCTCCTCGACATCCCGTACACGGGGTCGGATCCCGCCGCGCTCTCGGTCTCGCTCGACAAGGCGCTCGCGAAGCGCATGGTCCGGACGCACGGGGTGCTCACGCCCGACTACGTGGTGATGCACACCGGGAAGGAGCGGCTCCCGCGCGAGCTCTCGTTCCCGCTCCTCGTGAAGCCCGTCGCGGAGGGGACCTCGAAGGGCGTCACGAAGAAGTCCATCGTGCGCGACGAGGTCGAGCTGCGCGAGGTCGCGCGCGAGCTCATCGCGAAGTACCGCCAGCCGGCGCTCGTCGAGGCGTACGTCGCCGGGCGCGAGTTCACGGTGGGGCTCCTCGGCGAGCGCCGCCCGCGCGTGCTGCCGCCCATGGAGATCGTCTTCCTCGACGCGAGCGATCCCACGCCCATCTACTCGTTCGAGATGAAGCAGGACTGGAACGAGCACATCCGCTACGAGGTCCCCGCGAAGCTCGCGCCGCGCGAGCTCGACCGGCTCGAGAAGGCTGCGCGCGAGTGCTTCACCGCGCTCGGCTGCCGCGACATCGCGCGGGTGGACTTCCGCATGGACGCGGAGGGCCGGATCTACTTCATCGAGTGCAACCCGCTGCCGGGGCTCGCGCCCGGGTGGTCGGACCTCGTGCTCATCTCGCAGGCCGCCGGGATCGACTACCGCGGGCTCATCGGCGAGATCCTCGCGTTCGCGATCCGGCGCTACCAGGAGCGGGAGCGAGAGCGGGAGCGGGCCCGGCGGGCGCAGGCGGCGGCCGAGCGCGAGGCCCTCGCGGAGCGCGCCGTGGCGGAGCGGGGCGCGCACGCGCAGGCGGTCGCGGGCGCCGCCAACGGGTCGAACGGCTCGGAGAAGCCTTCCGGGACGCCCGGCGAGGGCGCGCCGCCCGTATAATCGCGGGCGATGCCCGACGACCGCCCGACGAACGAGCCGCGCCGCCGCGCGCGGGAGCTGGGGATCCCGCTCGGGCGCTACAAGACCGGGCGCTGGAACGCGATCACCGACGTCGCGGGCGTGAAGGTCGGCCACGCGACGATCATCCGCGGGGCCGCGGGGCCGCTCAAGGTGGGGAAGGCGCCGGTGCGCACCGGCGTCACCGCGATCCTCCCGAACCCGGCGAACGTGTTCGAGGAGCGCGTCGTCGGCGGCGGCTTCATCCTGAACGGGGCGGGCGAGGTCTCGGGGATGACCCAGCTCCTCGAGTGGGGCCTCATCGAGACGCCGATCTTCCTCACCAACACGCTCTCCGTCGGCGCGGTCTCGGACGCCGCCGTGAAGTGGATGATCGACCGGTTCCCGGGCATCGGGCACGAGCACGACGTCATCATCCCGCTCGTCGGCGAGTGCGACGACTCCTGGCTGAACGACATCGCCGGCCGGCACGTGCACGAGGAGCACGTGACCGAGGCGCTCCGGACCGCGAGCGACGGGCCGGTCGCGGAGGGGAGCGTGGGCGGCGGGACGGGGATGATCACCTGCGACTTCAAGGCGGGGATCGGCACCGCGAGCCGCAAGCTCCCGGAGGTGCTCGGCGGCTACACCGTGGGCGTGCTCGTCATGTCGAACTTCGGCGTGATGCGGCAGCTCCGCGTGGGCGGGCTCCCGGTCGGCGAGGTGCTCGAGGCGCGGTACCGCTCGGCCCCGCGCCGGAGCCAGAACTACGGCTCCATCATCGCGGTGATCGCGACGGACGCGCCGCTCATCACCCACCAGCTCAACCGGCTCGCCAAGCGGGCCGCGCTCGGCATCGGCCGCGTCGGCTCGACCGCGATGCACGGCTCGGGCGAGATCGTCCTCGCGTTCTCGACGGCCAACAAGGTGCCGCGCGAGTCGCGCAAGATGGTCTACCGGGTGAAGATCCTCCTCGACCAGCGGCTCGATCCGCTCTACGAGGCCGTGATCGAGGCGACCGAGGAGGCGATCCTCAACTCCCTCTGCATGGCGCGCGACATGGACGGCGCGAACGGCCACGTCTCCCGGGCGCTGCCGCTCGCCGACGTGAAGGAGCTCGTGCAGCACTGGACGTCGCGTCACGGCGCCGAGCCCGCTCCGGCTGGCCGCCGGCCGCAGCCAGAGCCGGGCGCGGCGCCGAGGATCCCCGCCGCCGTCGCGAAGCCGAGCGCGGCTCGGGGCGCCGAGGGCATGCCGCGGCCGACGCGGCCTGCGGGCGCGCCGCCGCCGGCGAGGATCGAGCGGGCGGACGCGCGCAGCGACTCGCAGGAGGCCAAGGCGGAGGGCGCAGCGACGGGGGAGGGCGCCCCTCGCCCGGACGGCGGCGAGACGCCGGACCGCTGACGCTCTGGCGCGCCCGGCCCCGGCGTGCGATACACCGTCGCCGGGACGACTTTTCCCCATCGGTCGACACGACCCGACCCACGGAGGCCCCATGGCCAACTCGAAGAGCAAGCACATGCGGATGAAGAGCGAGCGGCGCCGGAAGTGGAAGGCCCGCAAGCGTCGCCAGAAGGCCTCCAAGGGCCAGGCGAAGAAGTAGCGCGCCGCGCGACGGCGCTCGCTTCACGAGCGGCGGGGCGGCCTCCGGGCCGTGCCCGCCGTCGCGCTTTCCGGCTCCCTGCCCGGTCCGGGCCGTCCGCCCGATCAGAACCGCAGCGCCAGCCCGAGCTCCGGCCCCGAGAAGTGGAGCTGCGGGCCGTCCTTCCGATCGCCCGAGACGTCGATCGCCCGCCAGCCGAGCGTGAGCGCCAGCGGACCGCCCCGGAACGCCGCCGCGAGCCGGGCGTCGGTGACGGGAACCGGGGTCGGCGTCACGCGGGCGTGACCCTCGACGCCGAACGGCCCGACGAGGCCGAGGTGGCCGGACACCCCCACGTCCGGCCCGAACGCGATCGTCCCCGCGTACGGCTCGCCGACGAGCCCGCCCGAGTCGGGCATCGACAGCATCGACGCGCCGACCTCGAGCCGCATCCGGTAGGAGGGCGCGGACAGGAACGACCAGGTTGCGTGCATCGTGCCCCACCCCAGCGTGGCCGCGTCGTTGGTCATCGCGCCGCGCAGGCGGTCGCGGCCCACGGCGCCGATGCTGGCGTGGAACCCGAGGTGACGCCCCTCGATGACGAGGTCGAGCACGCCGGCGCCGCCTCGCGTGTGGCCGGCCGCCTGGAGCGACAGGAGCGTCGTCGTGCGGTCCGGGCTCCCCTCGGGCGGTGGGAGATAGGCCTCCGGCGGATAGGGCACGTAGGGCCGGTACATGGGGTAGTAGCCCCACCCCCAGCCGAGCCCCCACCAGAACGGCGCGATCCCGAGGGCGTACGCCGGGTACGGGTAGTATGGATAGGACGGATAGTATGGGTAGTAGGGGGAGTAGGGGTAGCGAGGAGAATACGGCCCCGGCGCCGGGCGGTGGCTCGGCGGCACCGTGCCGGTGGGCGGCGGCGCGGGGCGGACCGCGGCGCTGCCGCGCGGGGGTGCGGGCCGGGTGCCGTAGTACGGGGACTGGGTCGCCCGGGTGGGCGCGCCGGAGGGCCCGACGCGAGGCTGGCCGGCCC
>NZ_JALCZC010000219.1:0-1955 GCF_022690805.1 Anaeromyxobacter sp. SG66 | reverse complement strand
GGAGCCGCGCCGAGTGGCCGGCCGCCGTCTGCAGCGTCGCGGCCGGCGCAGCCACGCCGGTGGGGACGCCGCTCGCGCTCGCCCGCCGGGAGACGTCGTCGAGGAGCGCCCTCTGCTCGTCCCGCTCCCTGCGGGCGCGGCCCTCCTCCGCGAGCGCCGCGGCCAGCGCCGCGCGCGCCGCCTCCTCCTCGCGCTCGCGCAGCCCGAGCAGCGCCGCGAGGGGGTAGGCGTCCGTCACCGGACGAGCTCCTCGAGCCGGGCGCGGGTCCGCTCGGGCTCCTCCGCCTCGCCGGCGCCCTGCCGCAGGAACGCCTCGATGGCGGGGAGCCGCTCGAGGGCGGCGTCGGTGTCCGCGTCCGAGCCGGGCGCGTACGCCCCGAGCGCGATGAGGTCGCGATGACGCTCGTGGGCGGCCAGGAGCGCGCGCAGCCGGTCCGCCGCGGCGCGGTGCGCCGGGGTGGTGACGGCGGGCATGACGCGCGAGAGGCTCCGGAGGACGTCGATCGCGGGGTAGCGCCCGGCGGCGGCGAGCCGCGCGTCGAGCACGACGTGGCCGTCGAGGATCCCGCGCACCTCGTCGGCGATGGGCTCGTCGAGATCCCCGCCCGCGACGAGGACGGTGTAGAGGGCGGTGATGCCGCCCTCGGCCCGGTTCCCGGTGCGCTCGAGGAGACGCGGCAGCGCGGCGAAGACGCTCGGCGGGTAGCCGTGGCGCGCGGGGGGCTCGCCGGCCGCGAGGCCCACCTCGCGCTGGGCGCGCGCATAGCGCGTGAGCGAGTCGAGCATGAAGAGCACGCGCCGGCCGCGGTCCGCGAACCACTCCGCGATGGCCGTCGCGACGTGGGCGGCCTTGAGCCGCTCGAGGGCGGGCGCGTCGCTCGTCGCCGCGACGACGACGCTCCGCGCGAGCCCCTCCGGCCCGAGCGCCTCCTCGACGAAGTCCCGCACCTCGCGGCCGCGCTCCCCGACCAGGCAGATGACGGACAGCTCCGCCCGCGTGTTGCGGGCGATCTGGCCGAGCAGGGTCGACTTGCCGACGCCGGCGCCGGCGAAGATCCCGACGCGCTGCCCCTCGCCGATCGTGAGGAGCCCGTCGATCGCGCGGACCCCGAGCGCGAGCGGCGCGGTGATCCGGCGGCGCGTGAGCGGGGCCGGCGCCGCGCGCTCCACGGCCCACTCCGCGAGCCCGGCCGGCGGCGGCGCCCCGTCGATCGGCCTGCCCAGCCCGTCGAGGACGCGCCCGAGCAGCGCGTCGCCGGCGCGGATCGCGAGCGGTCGCCCGGTGGGGAGGATCTCGCTGTCCGCGCCGAGCCCGGCGGGATCGCCGAGCGGGAGCAGCACCGCGCGGTCGTCGCGGAACCCGACCACCTCGGCGAGGAGCGGCGGGCGGCCCGGAGTGTGGATCTCGACCGCCTCCCCCTGCCTCACGCCCGCGGCCTCGGCCTCGACGACGAGGCCCACGAGGCGGGTCACGCGGCCCCGCAACCGGAGCGGCGCGGCCCGGTCGAGCGCCTCGCGCACGCGGCCGGGGTCCGTCACCGCCCGTCGTCCTCGAGCGCCCGCGCGAGCGCGGCGAGCTGCGTCTCGACGCGGGCGTCCACCCGCCCCGCCTCGGTCTCGACCACCGCGTCGCCCCGGGCGAGCGCCGCGTCCTCGCGCACCGTGAGCCCCGGCGCCCGCGCGAGCACCGCCGCGAGCCGGCCGGCAGCGGTGCGGATGGCCTCCGCGTCGCCCGGGTTCACCCGCAGCGTCACCTCGCGGCGATCGCGCGCGGCCGCCAGCGCGCGCGCCGCGAGATCGGCGACGGCGCCGGGATCGTGAGAGAGCTCGCGCCCGAGGATCGTCCGCGCCACGTCGACCGCGACGGCCGAGACCTCGCGCTCGGCGAGGGCGAGCCGGCGATCGCGCGCGGCCGCCGCCGCGGCCAGCGTCGCCGCGGCGCGGGCGAGCCCCTC
>NZ_JALCZC010000218.1:0-2054 GCF_022690805.1 Anaeromyxobacter sp. SG66 | reverse complement strand
CATCGCCACCTCCGCGCGAGCACCGGCTCGCTCGAAGGCGAGAGGATCACGGGCGGATGGGCCCTGTCGATCCCCGGCGGGTAAGCGATGGGATTCATGGGGACTTCAAGCCGATCGGCGCTCTAGAGCCTTTGAGACCTTGACACCACGGACCGCCTGGTTCACCTGGGCTGCGGCATCCGCGGCTCCGCCAGGCGCGCCGCCGAGGCGCTCGCGAACCTGGATGACTCGGCCCAAGCCGTCGCGGTACACGGTCGACTTCATCACGTCGTCGGAATCGGTGAATCCCTCAGTCGTGGAGAACGCCTTTGCCACCGCAAACCGGTACGTCTCGACTGCGCGAGGCATCACCGAGTCGAGGTAGCGCGTCACCTCAACGACGGAGGAGGTGCCGCTGGCGCGGGGGACATAGGCCGCCGTCGAGGCGTCGGTACTCGTAGCGAACGGCTGCTTCGACACCGCGACGGTCCGACCGAACGCGTCGTAGAGGTAGTACCGAGCCAATCCCGCCGAGGTCGTGCCTCCGCTCAGGTCACGGGTGACGGACGGCCCGACCGCCGAGATCCGGAGACCCGTCGGCTCGTCGTACTCGTACGTCGTGCTGATCGTCTTCGCGGAATCTTCGGTGGTCTCCTGCTTTACGTACAGCCCATAAGTAGCGTCATACGCCGCGCGCTTCGTGGTGGCACCCGTCGTCGTCGTATCGAGCTGCTTCAAAGGGCCGGCGTACGTGTACGCTATCCGGTTCGTCCTCCCCCCCTTTTCGTCCGGCGACCACTCTTCGATAAGGCGACAGTCGGTGTCGAACGTCTTGATCGCGCGGGTGAGCTCCTTCGTGCCGCTCCACCGAGAAGTCGTCAGCTCGGCGGGAACGTTGACGCAGCTGGTCGCTCCCACGAAGGACTGTGTCGTGACAAGCGCCGGACCCGGCGTTCCGCCTAGGCTGGGCGTCGACTCCACCCTCAGGATATTTCCGTAGTAGTCGACGTAAGCGCAATCCACGGCGGTAGTGACCGTGGCCCGCGTCGTCCCGAAGAGGTTCGCCTTCGCTACACTTTTCGGGACCACACGCACCGGGTAGTCGGTCGCGGACGGCTCCGCCACGGGGAGGCAGCCCAGGCCCGTTCCGTCGCCGAGCCACTTGAGACCGTACTGGAATGTGTCTCGAGAGAACCACGCCACGTCCGCAGCAGGCGGGGGAGCACCCGCGTCGGAAGAGACGGCTGGTCTTCCGAGCGAACGGTTCGACGCAATGCCAAGCTCGACAATCGTCGGGCGCCCCATCAGCGCGTGTGACACCGACCAGGTGGTGTGGCGGACGATCCGCGTCGTCTCGTTCTGGGACCATGACTCGCGGAACCCGCGATCATCGAACTTGGCGGGATCGTACCAGGCCTTCTCTCCGGAGGGATTCGCGTACCAGTAGTAAGTGGTGCTCTTCTCGACGTTGGCACCGCTGACGGTCAGCGCGGAGACGACTGGCTTCAACCGCGCTCGCGGAACCGCCAGCGTGGTGGACGGCACGTACTGGATCGAGAACTCCGCGCCGTCGGGGACGACGATCTTTTGTAGGAGCATCGGCCGGGCGAGGGGAAGCTCGCCGGCGCTCGGATCCAGAAGTGTCATCTGGCCGCGCATGGCCGAAACGCTGGGCGGGTCGAAAGTCCGCCACAGGAAGTCCGGGATGCCATCGCCGTTCATGTCCGTGAACTCGCCGGCGTAGTTGAGACTGGGGACCTCCGCCGAACAGCAATCGTACACACCTGAGTTCGGCGAGCACGATTGGGAGCTCTTCCAGTCGTACACCCCACCGAGCGTACCGTCCCAGCGAGCCCACTGTTTTCCATCCACAGACGTGGGTCCCACGACGTCCACGAGCGCGCCGAATGCGCGCCCGGTATTCCAGGCGATCCGGCTCGAGCTCAATTGACCTGCCCCCCGACTCTAGACGGCTAGCTTCGTGAGTCCGGTGATACTGCGAGCAAAGCCGTTCGGCGTCTGGTTGTCCAGCGAGCTGTGCGGCCGCACCTCGTTGTAGTCGATCCGATAGGCCT
>NZ_JALCZC010000217.1:0-2138 GCF_022690805.1 Anaeromyxobacter sp. SG66 | reverse complement strand
CGGAGGCGCCCGCGCGCGCCCCGGCGCCGGCGATCGACGAGGAGGGCCGGATCGCCGTGGCGCACGCCTCGCCGTCGGTTCGCAAGCTCGCGCGCGAGCTCGGCGTGGAGCTCGGGCGCGTCCAGCCGTCGGGGCCGCGCGGCCGGATCCTGCACGAGGACGTGCAGCGCTACGTGAAGGAGGTCGTGAGCGCGGCCGCGACCGGCGCCCCGGGCGTCGGCCTCGACGTCGCGCCGTGGCCGAAGGTCGACTTCGCGAAGTACGGTCCGGTCGAGACCCGGCCGCTCTCGCGCATCAAGAAGATCTCGCGGAAGAACCTCGCCCGGAACTGGGTGATGATCCCGCACGTCACGCAGCACGACGAGGCGGACGTCACCGAGCTCGAGAAGCTCCGCGTCGCCCTCAACGCGGAGCACGCCAAGGAGGGGGTCAAGGTGACGCTGCTCGCCTTCCTCGTGAAGGCGTGCGTCGCGGCGCTCCGCAGGTTCCCCGACTTCAACGCGTCGCTCGAGGGCGACGAGCTCGTGCTGAAGCAGTACTTCCACATCGGCTTCGCGGCGGACACGCCGGGCGGGCTCGTCGTCCCGGTGGTGCGGGACGCCGACCGCAAGGGCGTGCTCGAGATCGCGGGCGAGCTCGCGGAGCTCGCGCAGAAGGCGCGGGACGGGAAGCTCCAGCTCGGCGAGATGCAGGGCGGGACGTTCTCGATCTCGAGCCTCGGCGGCATCGGCGGGACGGCGTTCACGCCGATCATCAACGCGCCGGAGGTCGCCATCCTCGGCGTCTCGCGCAGCGTGATGCGGCCGGTGTGGGACGGTGCTCAGTTCGCCCCCCGGCTGATGCTGCCGCTCTCGCTGTCCTACGACCACCGGGTGGTCGACGGCGCCGCCGCCGCGCGCTTCACGAGCTACCTCGCAGCGCTCCTCGCCGACCTGCGGCGCGCGATGCTCTGATCCACCGACCGAACCGGACCCCGCGGTTCACCGGACGGCTGGGCGTCGGCCGCTGCCCCGCGCCGGCCCGCGGGCGAGCGGGGCGGCCGGGCTCACCGGACGCCCCGCTCGACGCGACGGACGGCTCCGCCTACTTGCCGCCGCCGCCGGAGCCCCCTGCGCTCGAGCCGGCGCCGCCAGAGGAGCCGGCCGCGCCGGTGCCGGTGGCCGCGCCGGTGCCGGCAGACGAGCCTGCGCCGGCGGCGGAGCCGCTCTCGGCGCCCGTGGCGCTGCCTGCCGCGCCCGCCTGGCCGGTGCCGGCGGTGTCGGCGCCCTGAGTCGCGCTCGTGTCGCTCGGCGAGGCGGAGCCGGAGCGCGACGCGCCGGAGCCGGTCCCCTCGGTCGTCGAGCTCGAGCGGCCGGCCGCCGAGGTGTGGTGCTTCTTCTTCTTCCGGTGCGTCGTCGTCGCGCGCTTGCTCGACGTGTCGGTCGACGCGCTGCCGACCGAGGCGCCGGACTCCCGGCTGCTCGAGCCCGCGCTGCCCGTCCCCCAGCCGCTCGTGTCGCTCGAGCCGGTTCCGTGCGCGCTGCCGGAGCTGCCGCCGCTCCTGCCGGCGTCGTCCGTCGTGCTCGACGACCCCGCGGCGGCGCCCTGGGCGCTCGCGGTACCGAGGCCGAGCGCCGCCAGCGCGCCGGCCAGGAAAATCCCATTCCTGAGCTTCATCCACTCTCCCGATGTGAGGTTGTTCGCCTCCGCTCACTGCGGAGGCACCGCGCGGCGACGGTGAGGGCCGCAGACGCCCGGCGCCGGTCGCCGCGCTCGCGGGACCGGCGCCGCGCGTGCGATCTCGCCGGTGAGCCTCCACCGCCGTACGCCGCGCGAGGCTGAAAGCTGCGGCGGCTCGCGCCAGCGGCAACAGACGGGCCGCAGGCTCCTCGGTCGCCCCGGGGCGGCCGCGCCCCCGCGCTCATTCCGCACATCGCTCGACATGCGCGCAGCTCGACGCACAGCCGCACCCACGCCCCGCGTACGAGCGGGCATGCCCGCCGCCGGAGGGGTGTTGGTGGAGTCGCCCGCGCGCCGCCGAGGTGCGTGGGGCTCGCTCGGACATCCGACCCCCGATGACGCTCGCCACCCTGCTCACGCTCCTCTTCGCGGCCGCCCCGGCACAGGCGAGCGCCGCCGCTCCCGCCGCGCGGGAGCCC
>NZ_JALCZC010000216.1:0-2172 GCF_022690805.1 Anaeromyxobacter sp. SG66 | reverse complement strand
CGGCCCGCGGGGCCGGCCCCTGCGCGGGCGCGCCCCCCGGGCGGAACGGGAGCCGCCGGTGGCGGGTGACGAGCTTCAGCCCCGCGACCGCGCGGACGGCGTCGCGGATCGCGTCCGCCTCGCGGGCGAAGCGCGCCGCGTCCGTGGCGCGCGGCTTCGCGAGCACCTCCACCGCGCCGAGCTCGAGCGCCCAGAAGGCGAGCTCCTGCCGCTCGGGCCCGGCCTCCGCCGAGACCACCACGATCGGCGTCGGCGCGACCCGCATGATCTCCTCGATCGCCGCGAGCCCGTCCTTGCCGGGCATCCGCACGTCCATGGTCACGACGTCCGGGCGGAGCGCCGCCACCTGGGCCACCGCCGCCTCGCCGTCGGCGGCCTCGCCGACGACCGCGATGCCGGCGCGATCGAGGAGCGCGCGCAGCAGGGCGCGGAACGAGCGGGAGTCGTCCACCAGCAGGCAGCGGATCATGCGCGGGGCAGGAGCTGGCGGACGAGGTCGAGGAGCTTGCCGCGCTCGACCTCGCGCTTCACGAGGTAGCCGTCGGCGCCGGCGGCGAGGCCGGCGGCGCGATCCTCGGCCGCCTCGAGGGAGGTGACGAGGACGACCGGCGTGCGGCGCAGGCGCGGGTCGGTCTTCACCTTGCGCGTGAGGCCGAAGCCGTCGAGCCGGGGCATCTGCACGTCGGACACGACGAGGTCCGCGCCCGACTCGCGCAGGAGCTGGAACGCCTCCTCCCCGTCGGCGGCGGGGATCACCGCGTAGCCCGCCATCTCGAGGAGCGCCTTCATCGCGGAGCGGGTGGTGAGCGAGTCGTCCGCGACGATCACGCGCCGCCCGCCCTCGGCGCGGCTCGCCCCCATGCCCGGCTGCCCCCGCCGCACGAGCTCCGCCGCGGAGAGGACCCCCGCCACGCGCCCGTCGTCGAGCACCGCCGCGCCGGCGAGGTGCGGCACCGCCGCGACCCGCGCGCCGAGCGAGGAGATCACGAGCTCCTGCTGGCCGACGAGCTCGTCCACCCCGACGGCGACGCGCGCGCCGCCGTGGGCGATCACGAGCGCCACCCGCTGGCGCGGCGGCGTGGCCGCCCCCTCCGGCATGCGCAGGAGCCGCGCGAGCGGTACGTACGGCACGTGCTCGCCGGCGACCTGCGCCGTGGTGCGCCCGGCGACGCTGCCGAGATCGCCCGCGGTGACCAGCACGACGTGCTCGATCGCCTCCGCGGGCAGCGCGATCACGTCGCGCCCGACGCGGAACACGAGCGCGGTGGACGCGGACAGCGTGAGCGGCACCTCGAGGTCGAAGCGCGTGCCGCGGCCCGCCTCCCAGCGGACGTCCACCGTGCCCCCGAGCCGCGCCAGCGTCTCGAGGACGACGTCCATCCCGACCCCGCGCCCGGAGATCTCCGTCACGGCGCGCGCGGTGGAGAGGCCGGGGTGGAACACGAGGCGCGCCGCCTCCTGATCGCCGAGGCGATCCGCCTCCTCGGCGGGGAGGACCCCCTTGCGCACCGCGGCGGCGCGCAGCCCCGCGAGATCGAGGCCCGGCCCGTCGTCCTCGACGATGATGGCGACCCGCGAGCCGCGTGGCTCGACGCGGGCGGCGATGCGGCCGGCGGTCGACTTCCCGGCGGCCCTCCGCGCCGCGGGCGCCTCGATGCCGTGGTCCACCGCGTTCCGCACGAGGTGCAGGAGCGGATCGCGGAGCGCGTCCACGATCTGGCGGTCGAGGCGGGCCTCCCCGCCGTCGATCGTGAGCTCGACCTCCTTGCCCAGCCGGCCGGCGACGTCGCGCACGGCGCGGCGCAGCGGCTCGAGCACGAGCGCGGCGGGCACCATCCGGAGCGCGCGCAGGTCCTCGCGGAGCACGGTGCCCGCGAGCCGCTGCTGCTCGGCCTCGCGCGATGCCTCGCGCGCGACGCGGGTGAGGTCGGTCGCGATCTCGCGCAGCCGCGCGGACGACCGCTCGAGCTCGGCGCGCCCCGCCTCGACCCCGGCGGCGCGCAGCGCCCGGCCCGCCTCGTCGAGCGCCTGCAGCGCGTCCCGCACCGACGCCGCGTGGCCGAACACGTCGCGCGCCCGGCGCGCGCGGCGGGCCTCGGCGAGCGAGAGGAGCTCGACCTGGCGGCCGATGGAGGCGAGCGTGGAGGCGAGCACGCGGATCGACTTCTCGCC
>NZ_JALCZC010000215.1:0-2201 GCF_022690805.1 Anaeromyxobacter sp. SG66 | reverse complement strand
CGCGCCGCGCGGCTCGGCCAGTCCAAGCACGCGACCGAGGTGGTGGCGGCGCGGGCACCGGGCGTACTCGGCGAGCTCGGTCACGGCGGTCCGCACGGCGGCGACCGCGGGCGGGCCGGCGAGGTGGGGCGGCGCGACGACCGCCGCGGCGGCAGCCGCGGGGGCGGCGGTAGCCTCGGCGAGCGGGGTCCCCGACGCAGCCGTCCCCGCCTCCGCGATCGGGATCCGCCGCAGGAGCTCCGGCCGCGCGTCGGCCGCCGCCTCCACGAGCCCGCGCCAGCTCTCCGCGCCGTTCGAGGCCTCGCCGGAGAGGACGAGGTGATCGCGCGCGCGGGTCATCGCGACGTAGAGGAGCCGGCGCGACTCGGCCGCCGCCGCGCGCCGCTCGTGCTCGCGCGCCTCGCGCACGGAGACCGTCTCGTCGAACCGCTCGGCCGCCGCGTCGTAGCGCATCGCGCAGACGCGCCCCGCCGGGTCGAGGAGCGCGCGGCGGGCGTCGCTCCGCGCGCGCGCGCCGAGGTCCGGTACGAACACCACCGGCCACTCGAGCCCCTTGGCCTGGTGCACGGTGAGGATGGCCACCGCGTCGCCGGCCTCGACCTCCGCCTCGGGCTCGCGCGGCGGCCGCGCCGCCTGCGCCCGCAGGTGGCGCGCGAGCTCCGCCGCCGTCCCGCCGTCCGCGGCGAAGCGCGCGGCGAGGGCCACGGCCTTCGCGACGTTCATCGCCCGCCGCTCGCCGTCGGGCCCGGCGAGCAGCGCTGCGTCGAGATCGAGGCGCTCGACGGCGCGCCCGAGCAGCGCGTCCGGCGCGAGCCTGTCGCGGAGCGCGTGCAGCTCGCGCCAGACCTCGAGCAGGCGCGCGAGCCGCGCCCAGTCCTCCGCCGGCACCCGGCGAACCGCCTGCTCCGCCGTGCCTGGCGCGAGCGCGAAGGCCCCGTCGGCCGAGAGGGCTCGAAGGAGCTCGTCGGGGAGCCCGCCCGCGGGGGCACGCGCCAGCCGTCCGGGGCCGGCCCGCGCGGCGAGGAAGAGCGTCGCGTCCGAGACGCCGCACATGGGCGAGCGGAGCAGCGCGGCCCAGCCGATCGCGTCGGCGGGATCGGCCAGCGTCGCGAGGAGCTCCCCGAGATCGCGCACCTCCGGCGCCTGGTAGAAGCCGCCGCCGCGCGCGAGCCGGTAGGGGATCCCCGCGGCGCGCAGCGCCCGCTCGTACTCGCCGATCTGCGTGAGCCGCCGGAACAGGATCGCCACGTCGCCGAGCCTCGGGCGCCGCACGCGCTCGCCTCCGCCTTCGCCCCGCTCGCGCACCGCGACGCCCGCCGTCCCGGCGACCACCGCCTCGATGCGGCGGGCGATCGCGTCGGCCTCGCGGCGCCGCCGCTCCGCGGCGTTCCCCTCGCCGTCGTCGTCGAGGAGCTCGCACGCGGGGCGCGCGCCCTCCGGCCGGTGCGGCACGAGGCGATCGGCGTCGGAGAAGCGGATCTCGTCGTCGCGCGCCGGCGCGCCGTCGGGCGGGCGCATGCACCGCGCGAACACCTCGTTCACGAGCTCGACCACCGCCGGCGCGGAGCGATGGTTGTCCGAGAGGTGCAGCACACGCCCCCCGCCCGCGTCGAGCCGGCGGACGAGTCGCGCGAACACCGCGACGTCGGCGCCGCGGAAGCGGTAGATGGACTGCTTGAGGTCGCCCACCGCGACGAGGACCGGGCCGGGGGGCGTGCCGGGGCCCGCGAGCAGCTCGAACAGCTCCTGCTGAACCCCGTTCACGTCCTGGTACTCGTCCACGAGGAGCGCGCGGAACCGCCCCCGGAGCTCCGCGCGGAGCGCCGCGTCGCGCCGCAGGAGGTCGCGCGCGACGACGAGGAGGTCGTCGAAGTCCACGGCGCGGGCCGCGCGCTTCGCGGCGGCGTACCGGGCCTCGGCGTCGGCGACGAGCCGGCAGAGCTCCGCCTTCGACTCCGCCGCGAGCGCCTCGGCGGCGAGCGGCGCGAGCGCCTCGGCCGCCGCTGCGAGCGCGTCCTTGAGCTCGCGCAGCGGGCCGTCGCCCTTGCCGAGGCGCTTCCCCTTCGCGGCGGCGCCGAGCGCGAGGAGCCGCCCGAGCGCGGCGTCGTCGATCGCTCCCTGGCGGTCGGACGGCGCGAGCGCGTCGAGCGCGCGCCGGACCCCCTCCACGAGGTCGCGCGCTCCCGCGGTGGTCGCCTGCG
>NZ_JALCZC010000214.1:0-2246 GCF_022690805.1 Anaeromyxobacter sp. SG66 | reverse complement strand
CGCCCGCCTCGACCTCCTTCAGGACCTTGATGATCTGCTCGTCGGTGAACTTGCTCTTCCGCATCCGTCCTCCACGATCAGTAGAGGACTCACGCTTCGACCCGTCCAGTTTTCGGGGGGCAGGTCAGCAGCCGTCGCGACGGCGTTGTACGAGTCCGGCTATCAAGATGTCGTGATCGATCAGGCGAGTGTGGAGGATGCGCAGTTCAACCTGTGGCTCCGGCTCAACAATCTCGATCCCGCCCAGCTATCCGTCTTGCAGTCGTTTAGTGCGGCGGACTACAACGACGTGGCGCAACGGTACGTCGCGAAAGGGTTGATGGTGAATGCGAACCCCGCGAGTGTATCGGCGCTGGGCAGCTTCCCGGCTCTTCTCGTATCTCCCGAATGGGCGCAACACGATGCTGATGTCGTTGCGCAATACCTTGCATTCGCGAGTCGCAACGGTCCGGTCGGGGTGCCGTTTGTACCTGGGACGCCGACGTTCGCGAACGTCACAGCGACGGACGTTCAGGTGAACTGGGCGACGGCTGCCGGCGCGACGAGCTACAAGCTGGAACGGGCGCCGGACGCGAGCGGCGGACCGGGGGAGTGGGGCGAGGTCGCGACCGGTATGAACGGAACGCAGCTTATCGACAGCGGCCGAGCGGCGAACACCGAGTACTGGTATCGCGTGCGCGGAACGAACAGCCAAGGCGATGGTCCTTACTCGGATGCGAGCAGCGTGACGACCGCGCCGAACGCGCCCGGAGGACCGACATTCGAAGATGTGCTCACGACGTCGCTGACAGTGAGCTGGACCGAGCCGAGCGGAGGAGCTGGACGCTACGCGGTCGATCGCGGCACGACCGAAGCCGGCCCGTGGGCCTCGGTCGCCGCTGGACTGACAGCGCTGAGCTACTTAGACTCGGGATTGGCGAGCAGCACGACGTACTACTATCGAGTGCGGGCCCTGAACGCAGAGGGGTATTGGAGTGCATCGCCTGCAATGGTGGTGACGACGGCGACCGATCCAAGCGCTCCGCCCCCGAACTCTCACCGGTACTGGCGCCTGCTTTGCACTCGTACGTCGGGGAAGTACTTGGGTTTCGCCGAGATCGAACTGCGCTCGGGAGGGCCTGATCTCACCGGTTCCGGGGTGGCATCTGACTCTGGTCACTACAACACCTGGGATGCGGGAAAAGCCGTGGATAACTCCACCAGCACGGCATTCACCACCTCGACGACGAGGGCCACGACAACGAACCCGGTGTGGTGGCGCTACGATTTCGGGGAGGGGAACGCGACAGCAATCACGGAAATCGCGATCATGCCGCGGCAGGACGGGTACTTCCGCGAGGCGCCCAGCGACTTCTGCTGGCAGTGGAGCGATGATGGTCTGAGCTGGACATCTCAGCGCTGCTACGCGGGCTGGGCCTGGGCAAGCGCCGCACAGCAGGTCATTCCCGTGGTGGCCCCCGAAGGACTATAGCCCATGAAACGACCCGCTGGCAGCAGCGTGGGTCCGTCCGCCAGCCGCCGATCCTCCGGTCAACTCGTTCGGTTCTGGGATGACCGTCTCCGGGCTCGTATTGCCCGGCTCGACGGGTGATTTGCGGACCGTATTACCAGTCGACTTGGGAGGCGTACTCATACAGTGAGGTGTGTTGTTGCAGTCATGGGCGTTACGGGCCAGCGATAACAATCGGTCGCTGCTACGAAGCGGAAGTCTCGGCGCTGGGTCGAAGTGCTTCGCTGATCGTACCCCGGGTGTCGCAGCACCCCGGAAGATCGCACTGAACGGACCGATCAATGAGCGTGCAATGGAAGAAAGTCGGCCGGATTCTGAATACCGTCTCCGTCGTGTCCGCGGCTCTGGCCCTGATCTGGATGTTCCTCGAGCCAGAAGGACGACATGAGTACGCGATCGGCTCCGTTCACATCACGCGGTATGCCGTGACGCAGACCCTCTTATCAGTATCACTCGTTACCATAATGGGGCGTCTCGCACTCAACTTGCGTTCGCGCGGCAACGGAACCCGCCAGGGGTCACGTCTGTCATAGCCACGGCGGACAGCTCCAGAAGGCATCTGAGCCCTGACGGATCCCCTCATCCCCACGGTCATGGGATGGGGCCGGTTCTAGAGCGCCGATCGGCTTGAAGTCCCCATGAATCCCATCGCTTACCCGCCGGGGATCGACAGGGCCCATCCGCCCGTGATCCTCTCGCCTTCGAGCGAGCCGGTGCTCGCGCGGAGGTGGCGATG
>NZ_JALCZC010000213.1:0-2301 GCF_022690805.1 Anaeromyxobacter sp. SG66 | reverse complement strand
TCGGCCTCGGCGAGGCGCCCGGCGGCCTCGTAGGCGTCCGCGAGCTGCGCCCGGACCGCGCCGTCCCCGGGGCGGGCGGCGCGGGCCCGCTCGAGCTCGGCGATGGCGTCGCCGGCGCGCCCGAGCCGCGAGAGCGCGAGCGCGCGGCGCAGGCGGAGGTCGGCGTCCTCCCCGAGCATGAGCGCGCGTCCGTAGGCGGCCTGGGCCCCCTCGTCGTCGCCGGTCAGCTCCGCGAGGCGGGCGCTCGCGAGATCCCAGCGGGCGTCGACGGTGCGGCGCCGGACGCCGGCGAGCACCTCCCGCGCCCGGTCGAGCTCGCGGCCGTCCGCGACGAGCAGCTCGGCGAGCTCGATCCGGACGTCGTCGCGGGCGGGCGCCGCCGCGAGCGCCTCCTCGAGCCGGAGCCGCGCCTTCGCGGGCTCGCCTGCCGCGCGCAGGGCGAGGGCCTCGGCGAGGAGCGCCTCCGAGCCGGGGACCGGCGCCGCGGGAGGCACCGCCCGCGGGGCGAGCGGCGCGGTCGGGAGGGGCGGCGCGGAGGCGCACGCGGCGAGCACGGCGCCGAGCGCGAGGAAGGGGGCGAGGGGCAGGCGCTTCACGCTGCCATATAACCACGGGGCGGCGCCGGTAATCCGGCCTGTGGCGCAGCGGCGCGGGAAGGGGTAAGTGGAGCGGCGTCCGATGACCGACCGCACGCAACGTGAGCTCGGCTGGCCCGAGATCCTCTCCGCCATCGCCGCGCGCTGCAGGCTGCCCGCCGGCCGGGCCCGCGCCCTCGACCTCCCCTTCCAGCCGACCGCCGACGCCGCGCGCGAGGCGCTCCTGCGGGTGGGAGAGGCGCGGCGCCTGTCGGAGCTCGGGCTCGCGCTGCCGCTCGGCGGAGTCGGCGACGTCGCCGGGCACCTCGAGCGGGCGAGCAAGGGGGGCGTCCTCGAGCCGCTGGCGCTGCGGGAGTGCGCCGCGCTCGCCCGCGCCGCCGCGCGGACGCGCGGGCTCCTCGAGGCGCGCGCGGCGGAGACCCCGCGCCTGTGGGCGATCGCGGAGCCGCTCTCGCCGTCGGCCGCGCTCGCGGACCGCGTCGAGCGCGCCATCGAGCCGTCGGGCGCGATCTCCGACCGGGCCAGCCCCGAGCTCGCCCAGGCCCGGGAGCGGGCGCGTGGCCTGCACCGCGCGCTCAAGGTCCACGTGGAGGCGCTCCTCGCCGACGCCGAGATGCAGCGCCACCTGCGCGACACCTACTTCACCATCCGCAACGAGCGCTACGTCCTGCCGGTGCTCGCGAGCGCGCGCTCCGCCGTCCCCGGCATCGTCCACAACGCCTCCCAGTCGGGCCAGACGCTCTTCGTCGAGCCGGACTCCATGGTCGAGCTCGGCAACGAGCTGTCGATCGCGAACGCCGTCGCGGCGGAGGAGGAGCAGCGCATCCTCCGCGAGCTCACCCAGGCGCTCATGGCCGGCTCGGGCGCGCTCGCGCGCGACCTCGAGCTCCTCGCCGCGCTCGACGTGCTCGAGGGCTCGGCGCTGCTCGCCTCCGACCTCGACGCGCACGCCCCCGAGGTGCTCGCGCCCGGCGCGGGGTTCGAGCTCCTCTCGCTGCGCCACCCGCTCCTCGTCCTGCAGGGCAAGAAGGTGGTGGCGAGCCACGTGCGGCTCGACCCGCCCGCCCGCGCCCTCATCGTGTCGGGCCCGAACGGCGGCGGGAAGACCGTCGCCATCACCGCGGTCGGCCTGTCCGCGCTCATGCTCCGCGCGGGCCTGCCGGTCGCCTCCGCCGCCGGCTCGCGGCTCCCCTTCTTCCTCGAGGTGAAGGCGGCCGTCGACGAGCGCGGGGATCTCACGAAGGACCTGTCCACCTTCACCGCGCACCTCGCCGCGGTGAAGGAGATGCTCGCCGGGGCGGTCCCGGGGTCGCTCATCCTGGTGGACGAGATCGCCGCCGACACCGATCCACGCGAGGGCGCGGCGCTCGCCGCGGCGATCCTGGAGTCGCTCGTCGAGCGCGGCGCGGCCGTGCTCGTCACGACGCACCTCGACGAGCTCAAGGCGCTCGCGCTCACCGACACGCACTACGCCAACGCGCGCGTCGGGTTCGACGCGGAGCGGCTCGCCCCCACCTACCAGCTCCACCTCGGCAGCCCGGGGAGCTCGTCCGCGATCGAGGTCGCCGCGCGGGTGGGGCTGCCCGGGCCCGTCGTGGAGCGGGCCCGCGCGGCGCTCACCGGCCAGGGCGGCGCGCTCGGCCAGGCGCTCCGCGCGCTCGACGACGAGCGGGCGCGGCTCGCCGAGGAGCGGCGCGCGTCCGAG
>NZ_JALCZC010000212.1:0-2442 GCF_022690805.1 Anaeromyxobacter sp. SG66 | reverse complement strand
TGGACCTCGCCGCGCGGCCCGCCGCGTCGCTCACGGGCGCGGCGCGGGTCGGGCCGCAGCCGCTCCTCTCCGCGGGGCTGCGGGTGGACGCGAGGCTCCGGCCGCTCGACGCCCGCGGGCGCCCCGCCGCCGAGGGGCTCCACGCCGCGGGCGCGGTCGTGGGCGGCCACGAGCACGCGAGCGACGGCACCGGCCTCGGCGTGGCGATCCTGACCGGCTATCTCGCGGGGCGCGCGGCGGCGCGGCCCGGGGGAGGGGAGTGACCTTGGCGACGCGGGCCGGCGCGCTCTCGTATCTCGCCTGGCGGGCGCTCGTCGCGCACCCGCTGCGGCGGCTCTTCCGCCGGCGCGGGACGGGGCTCGAGCGCTTCCGGGCGGCGTACGTCGCGGAGGGGCTCGGGCCGACCACGCCGGAGGACCGCGCCGTCGGCGAGGCCGCCTCCGCGTGCGTCGCGTGCGGCCTGTGCGAGCTCGGGTGCGAGCTCGCGGGGGCCGTCCCGGCGGTGCGCGCGCTCGGGCTCCACGCGGCGTTCCGGCTCTACTCGCGGAGCGCCGCCGGGCTCCCGCTGGCGGCCGCCGCGCTCGAGGCGTGCGCGGGCTGCGCGGGCTGCGACGCGCTCTGCCCCACCGGCGTGCCGATCGCGCGGATCGTCCGCCACCTGCGCGCGAAGGCCCTCGCCGGCCGGGACCCTCCCGTGCGCGAGGGGTGAGGCGTGGACGCGGGCCGCCTCCTGCCGCAGCGCGGCAAGCAGCCTGCGACGCGGCGGCGCGCGCCGGCCGCTCGCCTGTTATCCTCACGCACGTGAAGCCCTTCCTCGTCGTCAACCCTCGCAGCGCCGCCGGCCGCACGGGCCGCCACTTCGACGCCATCGCGCGCGCGGTCCGCGCCGAGGTCGGCGAGTTCGAGTGTGCCTTCACGGTCGCCCCGGGCGACGGCGCGCGGCTCGCGCGCCAGGCGGTCGCCGCGGGGGCGGGGCTCGTGGTCGCGGTCGGCGGCGACGGCACGGCGAGCGAGGTCATCGACGGGCTCGTGGACGGCGGGGTCGCCTCCCCGGCGCACGTCGTGTTCGGCTACATCCCGCGCGGCACGGGAGGGGACCTGCGCAAGACGCTCGGCATCGGGGCCGGCGTGACCGCCGCGGCGCGCGCGCTCGCCTGCCCGAAGGTGGCGGTGTGCGACCTCGGCCGCATCACCTTCGCCGCGCACGACGGGACGACGCGGGTCGCCCACTTCGCGAACGTCGCCGGGTGCGGCATCTCCGGCGAGGTCTCGCGCCTCGTGAACCAGGGGCTGCGCCTCCCGAGCGGCAAGCTCTCGTTCATGCTCGCCTCGGCGCGCGCGCTCGTCGGCTGGGCCGATCCGCTGGTCCGCTGGCGCGTCGACGGCGGCGAGTGGACCCAGCAGCGGATCACCGCGCTCTCGGTGTGCAATGGCAGCTTCTTCGGCGGCGGCATGCGGGTGGCCCCGGACGCGAGGATGGACGACGGGCTGTTCGACGTCGTGATCTGGTCCGGCTTCGGCATCGCCGACTTCGTCACGAAGAAGCGCATGCTCTACGACGGCACCCACGTGCGGCTCCCGAACACCCGCGTGCTGCGCGCGCGGACCGTCGAGGTCGAGCCCGTGGGCGACGCGAGGGTCCTGCTCGACGTGGACGGCGAGGCGCCGGGGACGCTGCCGGCCCGGTTCGAGATCCTGCCGGGGGCGCTCCGGATCCGGGTGGGGTAGTCGCCTCACGGTGAACGGGCGCGTGCTTACCCTCGCGCCATGGTCCCAGCGCTCGCCCTCCTGCTCCTCGCCCTCGTCGGGTCCGGCCCGGCCGGGGACGCCCCGGCCGCCTCGCCTTCGCCGGCGGCCGTTCCTGCCGGCGCGCCGGCGCGCCTCACCCTCCCGGAGGACGTGAAGCGGCTCTGCGCCGCGCTCGCGCCGGTCGAGCGGCTCCGTCCGAAGGGCGACGCGGTGGCGCGCGGCGACGCGGAGCGGGCGCACGACGTCGCGCGCGGTCGCGCCCTCGCCGGGCGGTACGAGGCGATCGTGCCGGCAGGGAAGCTCGAGCTCGCCTACGACGCGGGCGCCGGCACGCTCGGCCTCGCCGAGCCGGCCCAGCTCCCGATCGCCGACGGGACGGCGCGCCTCTGGCCCAGCGAGGACCCGGGTCTCCCCGTCGAGGTGGACGCCGCGACGGCGCGCCGGCTCATCGAGGCGCAGCGCGCCGGCCGGCTCTCGCTCGGGCTCGAGTTCGCGCTCCCCGACGACGCCGCCTGCGGCGTGGGCGCCCGCGGGACTCGCTTCACCCTCCCGGTCGAGCCGGTCGCGTGGCGCTGGACGAACGGGGAGACGGTGATCGCGGCGGGCGGCGCCGCGGCGGAGCGGCCCCTCGCGTCCGCCGCGGCCGGCGCGACGCCGCGCGTGACCGTCGGCGCCCCGGTCGCAGGTCCCGCC
>NZ_JALCZC010000211.1:0-2451 GCF_022690805.1 Anaeromyxobacter sp. SG66 | reverse complement strand
TCGCGGCGCGGAACCGCTCGCCGACGCGCTCCGGCGAGGCCTCCGCCTCGAGCGCGGCGGCACGGGCGCCGGCCGAGGCCCGGCGCGCCCGCGCGGCGTGCGTGGTCCTCGGCGCGAGGCGCGCGAGGATCGCGTCCGTCACCTCGTCGGCCAGCGCCGCGAGCGGCCGCCCCTCGTTGGACGCCACGATCCAGCGCGCCGGGTCGTGCTCGGCCTCCGCCCGGAGGTGCCGCCGGACGCGCACCTGCAGGCCAGCGCCGGCGAGACCCTTCCGCGACTCGGCGTCGCCGTCGCGGCCCTCGAGGATCTTGCCGATGCGCTTGCGGAGCCGCGCCAGGTCCGGATCGACGTCGACGAGCACGACGAGATCCGGCCACGTGCCGCCCGCGCCGACGCGCACCGCCGCCTCGACCTCGTCCCGCGGCAGCCCACGCCCCGCCGCGGAGAGCGCGACGAGCGAGTGGAGGCTGCGGTCGGCGACGACGAGCCGGCCGTCCGCGAGCGCGGGCCGCACGATCTCGTCGAGCTGCTGCGTCTCCCGCGCGAGGTTCAGGAAGAGCTCGGTCCGGGCCGACATCTCGAGCAGGCGCGCGTCCCGCGTCAGCTCGCGGACGCGCCGCGCCACGCCGGACGCGAGCACCCCCTTCTCGCGCGCGTGCAGGACCTCGTGACCGGCCGCCCGCAGCCGTTCGCAGACCAGGTTCGAGAGGGTGGTCTTGCCGCTGCCGTCGATGCCTTCGAAAGAGACGAACACCCGTCATGCCCCCGTGGAGCGGTCGTCGGCGCCGCGCCCGATCGCCGCCGCGAACTTCGAGTAGGTCGTGCCGCGCGCCCGGCCGAGGTGAGCGAGCCACCGCGGCAGCCCCTCCGGCCCGAACTTCAGCTCGACCACGACGCGCGGCTCGGCCCCGAACGCGGGTCCGAGGGTGCCGTGCCAGGGCGGGGCCTCCGCCGAGAAGAGCGACCAGCTCGCCGCGTGGAACGTGAGGGCGTCGTCGAGCGTCACCCGCCAGTGCGCGGTGGCCTGGTACACGCGGCGCCGGTACGACGTCGCGACCACGGGCGAGAGCGCCCCGAACGCGGAGGCGAGCGAGCGGGCGACCACCCTGCGCACCTCGCCGCGGGGGAGCCAGATCCGCTCCTTGCTCGTGATCCCGGCGCGCTCCCGCTTCACCTCGAGCACCACGCGCCCGGGGGCGTCGCTCCGATCGGGCGCGTACGCCTTGGCGCGGACCTTCACGCAGTCGTCCGGGGAGGCCGCGGCGCGCAGCGCGAGCGTCCCGCGCGGCGAGTCGAAGTAGACCGACACGACGCGGCTCTCCAGCGGGGCGACGTACCGCGCGAGCGCGCCGGCGACCGACTCGGCCTCGTCCGGGTCGAGCAGGAGCTTGACCTCCCTGCGAAGGTTCGTGATGCCGGTCTCGGCGAACGCCTGGTTGATCATCGGGTCCTCAGAACCTCGTGGCGATCTGCATCGCCAGCGCGTTCCCGGGCACCTCGTCGCCGGGACGGCGCGCGCGCTCTCCCTGAACCTTCACCTTGAGTCCCTCGGTCCACGCCAGCACCGCCCCTGCGATGGCGGAGTACCCGACCCCGCGGGTCGTCCCGCGCAGCTCGAGCACCTCCGCGCCCGCGACGGGGGTCACCCGCAGCCGCCTCGCCTCCCCGAGCTTGAAGGTCCAGCCGACGAGCGCGGTCCCCGCCGTGAAGGCGCCGGCGTCGAGCTTCCCGCCGAAGCCCTCGACGCTCGCGTCGAGCGGCCCGCCGGAGAGCTGCGCGTACGCGCTCGCGGCCTGGCGCACCGGCACGAGCGGATCGCTCGAGCCTGCGCGGTACGCGGTCACGCCCAGCTCGAGGGGCTTCCAGGGGCGCGCGGACGCGCGACCGGCGAGGTCCTGCGCGCGGTTCTCCCCGCCGAACGCGCTCCGCTCGCCGGCGAACACCCCGCCGGCGAGCTCGACCCGGCCGCGCCAGGGGCGGATCCCGGCGGTCGCGCCGAGCCGGCGACCTCCGAGCTCGTTGTCCTTCACGAGGTAGCCGTTCACGAGGCCGCGATCGACGAGCGGCAGCTTCCAGCTCGACTCGAGCTGCCTGGCCGAGAACGGCGCCTTGAAGCGCCCGGCCTGCAGGCGCGTCGAGAACGGTCCGTCGAGGCGCGCGTACGCGTCCTTGATGGGCGTCTTCGACGCGACGTCCGCCTCGAGCACCGTGAGCACGCCGGGCAGGCGCGCCTCGATGCCGATGCGGGCGGAGGACATGTCGAGCCGGCGCGTCCAGTCGTCGCGCTCGTCGGCCGCGACGCCCATGTAGAGCCGCCCGTGCACCTCGACGTCGAGCGGCACCGTGATGCGCGTCCCCCGCGCCGGCTCGGCGGGAGTCTGGGCGGGAGGCGGCGCGGCCGCGGGCGGCGTCGGCGGCGAGCGCGGCACGCTCGCGAGCGGCACCGGCCTC
>NZ_JALCZC010000210.1:0-2457 GCF_022690805.1 Anaeromyxobacter sp. SG66 | reverse complement strand
TCCCCTCTTCGTCCTGGCAGACTCAGAGGATCAGAGGCGCTTGCGCGCTTCAACTTTCAAACTGCCTCGTATCGCAGACGATCGATCTCACTCGCCATTTGTCGCGCGATCGTGGGGATACTTCAGGCCGAGCTCACAACCTGCTTCACGCAGAGAGCACCTTCGGGCGCGAGCACATGGACCGCTTCCGCCGCGACGCGGGCGATAGGCCATCGACACTCTCGCGCGCTGGCGCGGTGCCCCTGCGTCCCGGGATGCAGCTGGGCATGTGGGCGCTCGCGAACCTCGAGACTTCCGAGCCCACGACGTCGTGACGCTCAATGCTCTCCGCTCCTCCGGTCAGCGACCACTAGCACTCCGGCAGGTTCACCCCGATCCGCACCGGCGCGTCGACCGCGTGCACGGCGAGCCCGCCGAGCGCGGTCTCCTTGTACTTGGCCTGCATGTCGGCGCCGGTCTCGCGCATCGTGCGGATCACCTCGTCGAGCGAGACGAGGTGCCGGCCGTCGCCGCGCAGCGCCATGCGCGCGGCGTTGATGGCCTTCACCGCCGCCATGGCGTTGCGCTCGATGCAGGGGATCTGCACGAGCCCGCCCACCGGATCGCAGGTGAGCCCGAGGTTGTGCTCCATCGCGATCTCGGCGGCGTTCTCGATCTGCGCGGGCGAGCCGCCGAGCACCTCGGCGAGCCCGGCCGCCGCCATCGAGCACGCGCTCCCGACCTCGCCCTGGCAGCCCACCTCCGCGCCGCTGATCGACGCGTTCTCCTTGTAGAGCGCGCCGATCGCGCCGGCGGTGAGCAGGAAGCGCACCACCCCGCCGTCGTCCGCGCCGGGCACGAGCCGCCTGTAGTAGTGCAGCACCGCGGGGACGATCCCGGCGGCGCCGTTCGTGGGCGCCGTCACGACGCGCCCGCCCGCGGCGTTCTCCTCGTTGACCGCGAGCGCCCAGAGGTTCACCCGATCCATCGCCTCGAGCGGATCGGCCTCGGCGCCCGCGCGCGCGGAGAGGCGCCGGGAGAGCCCCGGCGCGCGGCGCGGCACCGCGAGCCCGCCGGGCAGGATGCCCTCCGTCCGGCAGCCCCGCTCCACGCACGCCTCCATCGTCCGCCAGATCCGGAGGAGCCCCTCGCGCACCTCGGCCTCGGGCCGGAGCGCGCCCTCGTTCTCGAGCATGACGCCCGCGGGCGTCGTGCCGCGCTCGGCGCAGCGGGCGAGCAGCTCCGCCGCCGACGCGAACGGCAGCGGCACGCCGGGCCGCCGCGCGCGCCCGGCGGCAGGCCGCTCCGCGTCCTCCGCGTCGACGACGAACCCTCCGCCCACCGAGTAGCTCGTCCGCGCGAGGAGCTCCTCCCCGCCCGCGCCGCGGGCGACGAAGCGCATGCCGTTCGGGTGGAACGGCAGCGGCTGCGGCAGGAAGCGGAGGTGCTCGGCCTCGCGGAAGGCGAGCTCGCGCCGCCCGAGGAGCGCGAGCCTTCCGCGGGCGCGGACCTCCTCGAGCCGCCGCGGGATGGCGTCCACCTCCACCCCCTCCGGCGTCTCGCCCATGAGCCCGAGCATGACCGCGCGATCGGTGCCGTGGCCCCGCCCCGTGGCACCCAGCGAGCCGTGCAGGTCGATCGCGACCGCCTCGACGCGTTCGAGGAGCCCGCGCCCGGCGAGCGCCTCCGCGAAGCGGCGCGCCGCCTTCATCGGCCCGACGGTGTGGGACGAGCTCGGCCCGATGCCGATCTTGAAGAGCTCGAAGACGCTCGTCGCCATGGTCCTCCCGCCGCGGCCGCCGCCGCGCGGGCGAGTCCTAACCCAGGATCACCTTCCGCACACCTTTCGCCTCGAGCCAGCGCCGCGCGCGCTCGCGCTGGTCGCCCTGCAGCACGATGGCGTCCTCCTCCACGGCGCCGCCGCAGCCGAGCGCGCGCTTGAGCTCGTCGGCCCAGGCGGAGAGCGCCGCGGGCGCGAGCGCGAGCTTCTCGACGACCGTGGCCTCCTTGCCGCCCCGCCCCTTGCGCTCGAGCCGGACCACTGCGCGCGCCGGCCCCTTCGGCGGCGGCGCGGCGCTCGCCTCCTCTGCGCGCTCCGCCTCCGCGGGCGGAGCCCACCCCTCCGGAAGCCGCTCCCTCAGCCGCGCGAGCGCCGCGTTGAACGGCGCCTGCGGCGCCGGCTTGCCTTCGTCCCGGTCTCGCTTCCCCATCGCGCTCCTCCGCGCCCGACCGCCGCGAGCGCCTCGTCGATCCACGTCCCCGAGAGCCGCGCAGCGAGCGCGAGCCCCTCCTCCCACGACGGCCCGTCCGGCACGACGCGAGCGGCGGCGTCGAGGAGCCGCGCCTCGAGCGCGAGATCCTCGCCGAGCCGCCGCGCCGCGGCCGCGTCGAGCCCGCACGCGGCGAGGAACGTCTCCCGGCGGCGCGCCGGCACGCCCGCCCGCGCCAGCCACGCCGCGAGCGCGGCCTCCGCCTCCT
>NZ_JALCZC010000021.1:0-60592 GCF_022690805.1 Anaeromyxobacter sp. SG66 | reverse complement strand
AGGCCTATCGGATCGACTACAACGAGGTGCGGCCGCACAGCTCGCTGGACAACCAGACGCCGAACGGCTTTGCTCGCAGTATCACCGGACTCACGAAGCTAGCCGTCTAGAGTCGGGGGGCAGGTCAGAGCGCCTCCGCGAACGGCTTCATCTTCGCGAAAGTCTCTCTTGTCTTGGTGTCAGCGACTCGGTGCTGACTGAAGTAGTAGTCCAGCTCCTCCTGCGTAACTTCCTGACGGCCCGAGGGGTCAACGAACCGGAGTGGGCTCCATCTTGCGTATTGATATGGGTCGAGAGCACTGGGAACGAGGTCGGTCAATCGATCGGCTGGGTCCGGCGTCTTCCAGCGCGCCAGCGACGGGTCCCAGTACCTCGCCCCGAAGTAGTAGAGCCCCGTCTCCTCGTCGAGCTCCTTCCCCGTGAACAGGAACCGCTGCCCCTTCACCGGCGAGGCGCCCACGTCGCTGCGCGGATCCCTCCACACCGCGCCGTACGGGAAGTACTCCACGTGCTCGTGCACCCGGCCGTTCTGATCCGTCACCCAGCTCGTCGAGCCGAGGTGATCCGGGTGGTAGTAGTACGTCTCCGGCCGCACCTTCGCGTCGGCATAGTAGTCGTTCAGCACCGGCTCGCCGCCGGGCAAGACCCCGCACTTCTGCGGCTGGTAGTTCGACGGGTTGCAGCCGTTGTCGACGTCGCCCACCGTCGAGACCACCGTGCCGGTCGAGTCCACCGGCCCGCGCGGCACGTCGTCCCAGCCCGGTGGCGGCAGCAGCTTCGAGGCGATGCGCGCCGTCCCTGCGAACACGTGCTTCGTCGCCGCGCGCCGGCCCTTCAGCGCCCAGAACTGCCCGATGGTGATCGACTCTCCCCCTCGCCCCAGCTTCGCCACCCGCTGCCCGTCCGCGTCGTAGAAGAACTTCGTCGCGTTCCTCCCGCCGCCGTCGATCACCGTGTCGAGCCGGTTCTCCTCCGTCCACTCGTAGCGCCGCAAATGCGCCGGGCGCTGCGTGCACGTCGAGTCCGCCGGGTCCCGGCACTCGCGCAGCGTGTTCCCGTTCGCGTCGTAGACGAACGAGGCGTCCCCGATCCGCGTCGCCTGGTGCGGGCCCTTCCCGCCGTACCCGTACTCGAGCGCGTGGTTCGTGTGCGGCGGGTACTCGCCCCCGCCCGTCGGCCCGTGCAAGACGTGATGCTCCTGCACGTTCGACGTCATGTTGTGGATGTCCGAGTACTTGAACACCGACGTGAACGTGTCCAGCGTCGACGGCCGCGACTTCGCCTCTCCGTGCGTGTACGTGAGCCGGTGCAGGTCGTCGTACCGGTACGTGAACTCCACGTCCCCCGCGTGCGAGGGCACCGCCTCGCCCAGCGCGTTCTTCACGCCCAGCACGTTGCCGACGAGGTCGTACGAGTAGAACAGGTTCTGCAAGAGCCGCTCGCCCGGCTTGCGCGTGTACAGAGTCGCGAGCCGCCGCGTGTCCGGCTCGTACCCGTACTTCGTGACGACGCCGTTCCCGACCCGCTGGTACACCCGCTGGCCGAAGTGGTCGTACAGCAGCGCCTGCAGATATGTCTCGTACTCCGCCGGCGCGTGCGCCGTCGCAGGCCGGTCCCCCCGCGCGCTCTTCAAGAGCCCGCCGCGGTCGTACCCGTACGTCAACACCTCGCCGTCCGGGTACACCATCGACAGCATCCGCCCGAACACGTCGAGCTGGAATGTCGTCGTGTACGTCCGGCGCCGGTCCCCGGGCCGCAGCGGATCCACCGTCCGCGTCGAGCGCGCCAGGTTCCCGAGCCCGTCGTAGCCCCGCGTCTCCTCCCCGAGCTCGTCCTCCACCTTCGTGATCCGCGCCGCGCCGTTCTCGGGCGCGCCCGGCGGGCCGTAGGTGTACGTCACGTTCCGGCGCGAGGTCGGGTACCGGATCTCCTTCAGCCGCTCGAAGTCGTAGACGTAGCGGATCTCCTTCCCCTCCGCGCGGAGGTTCGCGTCCTCGCGGCGGATGAGGTTGCCCGCCGCGTCGTACCCGTACACCGTGCGGCCTGCGTCGGGGTTGTCGAGCTCGGTGCGCCGGCCGAGGAGGTCGTACTTCACGTGCGTCACGTTGCCGGCGGCGTCCGTCACGTGCTCGAGCTGGCCGAGCGGGTCGTACGCGTAGCGCGTCGTCGGCGTTCGCCCCTCCACGTGCTCCTCGACCGCGACCGTCTTCTCGGTCGCGTCGCGGTACACGGCGCGCGTCTTGCCGAGCGCGTCCGTGGCCGTCGTCTGGTGGCGGAGGATGGGATCGCCGGCCGCCCTCCCGAACGCGAAGGCGATGCGCGTGATGGCGCCGTTCGGCTCGACGGTCTGGATCGTGCGGCCGAGCGCGTCGTAGGCGAAGCGCGTCGGACGCTCGAGCGGCCGCGGCGCGTAGCCCGGGGTCATGCTGGGGTCGAAGAACGGCTGCCCCTGCTCGGCCACGCGCCCCATCGCGTCGAACACCTGGCCGCCCGTCACGGACCACCCGACGCGCGTCGCCTCGTCGCTGCCCGCCCAGACCTCGGCCGTCTTCTTCGTCTGGATGACGCGCCCGAGGCCGTCGGCGACGACCACCGTGTCGAGCGTGCCGCCCTGGGGTAGCGCGTTCCGCGTGAACGCCCACGCCGCCGCCGGCTTCGCCGTGTGGTCGTAGCTGATGTCGATCGTCGGGGCGTCGAGCGTGAAGCCCGGCGCGGCAACCTTCGTGAGCCGCCCGAAGCCGTCGAACGCGCGCGCGGTCACCTGGCCGTTCACGTCCTGGGTCCAGGTGCTCTCGTCGGGGGCGACGGGGTCTCGTAGCGCGCCTCCGAGACGTAGCCGTGCACGTCGTTCGTGTGGGCCACGTGGACGCCGTTGCGCCCCTCGTACTGGTACTCCACCCAGTACGCGTCGCCCAGGTGGTTCTCGGGCGAGGTGACCCTCTCGACGTTCCCGGCCCACGGCGAGCCCTCTCGGAACCACGAGAGCGCCGCCACCGCCTCGGCCGTGCCCCTCGATCCGGGAGTGCAGCTCGGTGAGGTTGCAGGACGCGTCGTAGACTCCGCGGCGGTAGCGCAGCACTCCCCCGGACCGGTTCTTCACGGTGATCTCGGTGGGCGCGCCGGTGCAGTGGATGGCTGCCGCCTGCGTAGGCCCGTAGAGCACCGTGGCGAAGACATCGTCGGCGGGATCGGCCACGTCGCCCTCGTCGTGGAACGAGGACACGTTGCCCGCACCGTCGTAACCGAAGACCTGCCGCGAGATCACTCCGGCCGTGGCCTCCCCCTCGAAGAGCCGCTTCTCCGAGGCGGTGAGCTTCATGAAGGTCGGCGCGCAGTACTCGTCCTGCGGGTACCTCAGGTTCATCGGCGTGCGGTCGAGGCACTCGCCCGCCGGCGTGCCGACGAGCTCCGGCTCGTACTGGTTCAGGCTCTCGACGAGCGTCGCGCCCTGCGCGTCGAGCACGACCTCGCGCTCGAGGAGCCCCTTCGAGCGGAAGTCGTCCACGAGGAAGCGCTGCACGAGCCTCGACGCGTCGGGGTTCGTCCGTGCCGAGGGCCCCACGTTCGCGGGAGCGCACCGTCAGTGTCAAGCACGAACAGTCAACGTTACGCGATCACTGCAGGTGCGGCTCGTCGCCCGCCCTGGCGCGCCGAAGGGTCGCGCTTACCCCTGTGCGATGTGCACGCACGGCGGCGCCCGCCATGCTCGTGGCCGATGCATGGCAGCGCGATTACCCCTGTCGCCGCCTCGGGCCGACACGCAACCGCCCGTGCCTCACGCGCCGCGCCCACCTGGCAGCCCCGAGCCACAGAAGCGCGTTGACGATCACGGCGACGGACACCTCGCCAATCGCTCCAGCGAGCTTGCTCGGGGAGAACAGCTCGGGCAGCAGCTTCTCCACGACGAACAGGCCCACGGGGCTTCCGGGCAAGAGAAGGGCAACGCCCGAGAAGAAGATCTCCGGGCCGCAGCACAGCACCCACGGCGACCCGAGGTAGCACGCCACCCCGGCCACCTGGAGCGCTGCAAACACCTTCCAGGTTCTGCTGCTCATGGCAACTCCGGCGCCAGGCGCAGGTCATTCGAGATGATCAGTGGGTTGCCCGGCCGCGGTGCCATGACCGCTGCTCGTCCTGGTACTGCGCCGGGCACGGACCGACCTCCTCATTCGCCGTCACCGTCCCAATGGTCATCTATACGCGACGAAGACGAAAATGGACTCGCAAGCGCAATGGTAAGCAAGCACCCCGACCGAGAGAATGAGTGCAGCGCGAATACGGACCCACCAACGAGCTCCCGGTGCCCTCCACCCGGCCGCTGCGAAAGCCATGGCGGGCAGGCCCCACCCCACGACGAGGAACCCAAGCGTCCACCACGACGAGCGGCCACAGTGGTCCAGCTCGTAGCAGCCGGCCGGAACGCGACCCCACCGGCGACCCAGATCCATGGCGCTGATCCACGCCGCGGAGAGCGATGCGATGGCCAACCCCATTGCCGCAGACACGCTCGCCAGCGCCGCTCGCCTCCCCAGGTCGTGAAGGCGGCACGAGGCTGCGTCTGCCGGCCTGGAGGGGCAGTCACGTCCTTGTTCCCGTGGGTGCGGGCCGGTCAAGGCTCCGCGCAGAGGGTCGTGCACTGTCCGCTGCTCGCGTAGTCGCACACGTCCGTCGGCCTGCACTGCGACTGCAGCGAGCAGGTCTCGCCCGGCGCGCGCCAGGCCGTGCAGACGTACGCCACGCCGCTCCAGGAGCACCACCCGCCGATGCAGGGGCGGCCCTCGCCGTTGACGTTGCTACAGAGCTCCGACGGCTTCGGACCGTCCACGCACGTGCCGCCCGCGCTGCAATAGAGCCCCGGGCCGCAGGCGTTCTCCCCCTGCGTGCAGCTCTCGCCTGGTCCGCGCCACGCGACGCAGGTGGAGGCGCTCGAGCACCGGTAGCCGATCGCGCACTCCTCATCCCGCGTACAGCTCCCCGACGTGGCCCGCGGGCGGCACTTGCTGTCGTAATACGAGTTCCACTGGCAGAAGAGGCCGGGGCCGCACCAGATGTCGTTCAGGCATGGGCCGTCCACCCCCGCCAGCGGCGTACACACGGGCGTCGCCAGGAGGATGTTGCAGGAGGTCCCCGCGGCGCAGGGCAGGCCCGATTCGCACGGTGATCCGGAAGGGATCGGCGTCCAGCAGGTGCTGGGGCACGCGTCGGGCGACCAGAGGCAGACGCCCGACGCGCAGCTCTCGTCCGAGAAGCACGCCTGGCCGTCCGCGAGCTTGCCGGCGACGGCCGCCCCGCAGTCCGCCTGGGGGTAGGTCCCGTTCATGAACGCCTCGAGCACGTCGCAGCTCGCCGTCTCGAGGAAGGAGAGGCACGCACCGGCGCGCGCGCCGTCGTACGTCGCGCGTCCCGCCGCCACGGCCTGCACCGGGTCCGCGCATCGCGCCGCCGGCGCGAACACCGCCGCCGCCTCGGCCGCCGAGGCCCGCTCGCAGGCCGCCCAGCGGGCCGCGTACGCGCCCCAGTATGCGTCGCAGTACTCGGAGACCGTCGCGGGCGCCGATCCGCCGCCGGGGCCGCCACCGCCGCCGGGGTCGCCTCCGCCGGAGCTCGAGCACGCGGCGGCGAGGAGCAGGAACGAAAGCGCGATCCTCTTCGACGTCATGTGTCCTCCCGACTCCAGCGTTTCACTTCGAGACGGCGAACGCGAGGTCGTCATGATCGTCGAACTCTCCGGTGCTGCAAGGTTGCTGCGTCCCCGCGTGGCGCAGCTGCACTCGCACCGCCTGCAGCGCCCCCGGCTCGAGGACGTGATCGACGCCGAGCACCTGGAGGCCGGCGCGGGTCGGCGTGAGCGTCGCCACCCAGCGCCAGGAGGGGGACAGCGCGTTCGGCGCGACGTAGACGTCGAGCGCGTCGGTCACGTAGCTCGCGGTCGCCCAGACCTTCGCCTCGATCCGCACGGCGCCGCCCTCCTTGAGACCCGCGACCGGGTCGAGCGCCCGCACCGTGACGACGTCCACCGACTCGTCCTGGTGGAAGAAGCCCGACCCGCCGTCCGGGCAGCTCGCGGCGATCGTGTTGGGCGCCGAGGGCTCCGGGCCGAGCGGGCCGCGTCCCACCACGAGCCCTCCCGTCCAGCAGCTCGCCCCCGCGAGCGCGCACTTCGGAGCCTTCAGCTTCCTGTCGAAGGACGCGAGCCCCGTCTGAGCCACGTGCACGGTCACCGGTGCGCTCTCCCCGACGTTCTTCCCCGCGTCGTAGGCGCGCGCGACGAACCGGTAGTCCGCGCCGTCCGCGAGCCCCGCGAGGCTGGTCGGGAAAGCCCACGGCGCGGCAGTGTCGGTGGCGACGAGCGTCTCGACGCCTGCCGCGTCGAGCCGCACGAGCTTCACCTCCGTCACCGCCACGTTGTCGGTGGCCGCCACCTGGACCGTGATCGCCCCGGAGGCCGTCTCGCCGTCCACGGGCGCCGTGATGGTGGCGGTCGGCTTCACCACGTCCTCGACCTCCACGGAGACCGGCGCGCTCCTCGTCCAGTTGCCCGAGTAGTCGAACGCCACGGCCGTCAGGCTGTAGGTCCCCGGCGCGAGCCCCGTGGTGTCCCAGCTCGCCGTGAAGGGCGCGGACCCGTCGGAGGACAGGGCGCCCCCGTCCACCTCGAAGTCGACGTGCTCCACGCCGACGTCGTCGCTCGCGGCGGCGGACACCGCGACCGCATCGCGCACCTTCGCGCCGGCCGTGGGAGCGGAGATGGACACGGACGGAGGCGTCGTGTCCGGCGTGCCCGGCTCGGTGGCGATCACGACGTCGTCCCGGTCGTCGTACCCGGTGGTCCCGCAGGCCTCCGGGAGCCCGCCGCCCCGGAGGGCGACGCGGACGACCTGCCGCTCCGAGTAGGCGAGCGGGACGGTCGCCGACAGGATCTGCTCGCCCGTGAGCGTCGGCTCGACCGTGGCGCGGAGCACGAACTGCGGCGCCGCAGCGTCGGCCGCGACGTAGACGTCGAGCCGGTCGTAAACAGGATCGGCGACGAAGGCCCGCACCTCCACCCGCGCGAGCTTGCCGCCGGTGAGGGGCGCGCCGTCGAGCGACGAGATCGCGACGTGCTCGATCGACTCGTCGCTCCGGTACACGCCCTCCGTGCCGTCGGGGCACCCGTCCACCGTGTTCGAGGCGTTCGCCTCCGGGCCGAGAGGCCCGCGCCCCATGAGCAGGATCCCCGTGTGGCAGAACGGCGAGACCACGTCACAGGACGGCGCCCCCGCCACGGGATCGAACGCGGCGCCGGGGTTCTGGACGTTCATCGTCACCGGGTCGCTGACGGCGGTGTTGCCCGCGGTGTCGTAGGCCTTGCTCGTGAGGACGTGATCGCCGTTGGCAACGGAGGTCGTGTCGAGCGTCGCCTCGAACGGCGCGGCGGTGAACGTGGCGAACGGCACGTCGTCCACGCGCAGCTCGACCTTCGCCAGCTCACCGCCCGGATCGGCGGCGTCGGCCGCCACGCGGATCGTGCCTGCGACCTGCGCGAGCCCGGAGACCGGCGCCCGCAGCGTGGTGGTGGGCGGCGTGATGTCGCCGGTCCTCACCCAGACGAGAGGCTCCGACTTCGAGTCCCCGACGTTTCCACCGAAGTCGAACGCCTTGGCGTAGAGGAGATAGGTCCCCGACGGAACGGTGCTGCTCGCCAGCGTGAACGTCCACGGCGCGCCGGAGGTCGTCTCGCCCACCTTGAACCCGTAGGTCGTGTAGGGCACGTGCAGCCAGAACTCGACGCGCTTCACGGAGCTGTCGTCGGCGGCGTCGGCGGTGAGCTGGACCTCGCCGCTGAGATAGGAGCCGGACGGCGGTGACGTGACGCTCACCGTCGGCGGGGTCAGGTCCTCACGCCTCACGGTGACGCTCGCGGTCCCGACGTTGCCGACGCCGTCGTACGCGCTCGCGGAGAAGACGTAGCTGCCGTTGGGAGCGCGCGAGAAGTCGTACGGGATCTCCCAAGGCGCGCCCGTGTTGGTGCCGAGGGAGACGCCGTCGAGGAAGAACTCCACCTTGCGGATCCCGCTGTCGTCGGTCGGGTCCACCGAGAACGTGACGGCGTTCGGGACGACCGCCCCCTCCTCCGGTGCGAGCACCTTCACGTCCGGAGGCGTCACGTCGTTCACCGTCAGGGTCACCGGCGCCGACTCGGTCACGTTCCCCTGGAGGTCGGTCCCGCGCACGCGAAGCGCGTACGTGCCGTTCGCCGGGGCCCGCAGCTCGAACCCCCACGGGGCCACGACGTCGCTCCCCTGGAAGACGCCGTCGAGGAACAGGTCCACCTTCGCCACCGCTCCGGCGTCGGTCGCGCTCGCCGCGACCTCGATGAGGTTGGACGGCAGCGACGCCGCGTCGAGCGGCTCCAGGATCGCCACCGTGGGCCCGGTGAGATCGGCGAGCGTGACCGCCACCTCGTCGGTCGCGATGTTGCCGGCGCCGTCGTGCGCGACCGCCCGCAGCACGTACTCACCGTTCGGAAGGAGCGCCGGGTTCCAAGCCGCCGTGTACGGCGTCGCGGTGAGCTGGGCGATCGCGTAGGTCTTCCCCTTCCAGTCGTCGGCGGTCACCATCACCTTCGACACGAGCCGATCGTCCGCCGCCGCGACCTCGACCGTGGTGCTCTCCGCCAGCACCCCGCCGGCCGCAGGCGCAACGATCTCCACCGTCGGCGGCGCGCCGTCCGCGGTGCCGCCCCCCACCTCGAAGACGAGGTCGTCCCGGTCGTCGAAGCCGCCCGAGGTGCAGACCGCCGCCGCGTCCCCGCCGCGACGGAAGGCCGCGCGGACCGCCTGCGTGCCGCCCGCGGAGAGCGTGTACCAGGCCGTGAGCGTCTGCGGGCCGGAGGCCACCGGCGTCAGCGTGATGAGGTGGCGCCACGAGGGCGGGCTCACCGCCGGCGACGCGTACAGGTCCAGGGAGTCACCCAGCTCGCCGCCGACGATCGCGTCCACCTCCAGCTTCACGTTTCCGCCGACCACGAGCGGCTTCCCGTCGTCGGAGGAGATCCGGAGCTGCTCGATCGACTCGTCCAGCTGGTACACCCCGAGCTCGCCGTCGTGGCAGACACAGCCCGCGGGATCTGCGTCGCACCCGTCGCGGAGCACGCTCGGGGCGTACCGCTCCGGGCCGAGCGCCGCGCGCCCGCGGACCAGGTCCCGCGAGTCGCAGGAGGCGGCGAGCGTCTCGCACCGCGCGATCCGCAGCCCCGGGTCGAGGTGGGCGACGCCCGGGTTGCTCACCGTGACAGAGATCGCCGTCGAGTCGGTCGCGTGGCCGGCCGAGTCGTACGCCCGGACCACGAGGGAGTGCGCGCCGTCGAGCGACGTGGAGGTGTCCCAGGCGATCTCGAACGAGCTCGAGTCGCTGCTGCCTCGCCAGCGCCCGTCGACGAGCAGCTCGATGCGCGTGAGCCCGTGGTCGTCGCTCGCCGTGCCGGTGACGTTCACGGCGCCCGTGAGGGCGTCGCCTTCCACGGGCGCCGTGACGGCCACCGTCGGAGCGGCGTCGTCGGCGGTGGGCGTGAGCTCCACACCTCGCGTGTAGACGAGCCGATCGGGCGTGAACCCGGGCGCGCCCGCCGGAGCGCGGGTCGCGCTCGCGACGAGCACCCGGACGACGTCCTGCGGGGTCGCCGCCGGGTTCCGCGAGAGGAGGAGGGCCACCGCGCCGGTGACGTGCGGCGCCGCCATCGACGTGCCGGAGAGCGGCAGGTCGGCGACCGCCGTCGTGTTCCACGCAGAGACGATCCCGGCGCCGGGCGCGACGAAGTCCACGCAGTCGCCGACGTTCGAGAAGGGCGCGAGCTCATCCACCGGCGCTCCACCGACCACCGGAGGCGTCCGCTGCTGCAGGGCGGCGACGGTCAGCGCGCCGGGCGCGCGCGCCGGAGAGACGTCGCAGGCGTCCTTGCCACCGTCGCCCGCGGCCACCACGACCACGATGCCGCTCGCGGTCGCCGCCTCCACAGCCGCGTCGATCGCCGAGGATGGGCTGGCGAAGAGGCTGAGGTTCGCGACGGACGGCCGGGAGTGGTTCGCGATCACCCAGTCGAGCCCCGCGACGACGCTCGAGGCGCTGCCGTTCCCGCTGCAGTCGAGGACGCGCACCGACCGGATGCTGGCGCCCTTCGCGACGCCGTAGGGCCCTCCGGCGATGGTCCCCGCGACGTGGGTGCCGTGACCGCTGCAGTCCCCGACGACGCCCTCGCCGAGGGCGTCGAACGCGAAGGAGGCCCGCCCGCCGAACGCGGCGTGTGACGTGAGCACGCCGGTGTCCAGCACGAACGCGTCCACGCCTACTCCGGTCCACCGATCGTCCCAGCCGTACCTGTCGTCGAGCGCGGCGCCGCGCTGGTCGACGCGGTCCAGACCCCAGGTCGGACCGTACTGCCAGGCGACGGCGGCCGCCCGGGCGACGCCGTCCTGCTCGACGCGCTCCACGCGCGGATCGAGCGCGACGGCGCCGGCGGCGGCGAGCCCGGCGCGCATGGAGAAGCCGCGCAGCGCGTGCTGGTAGACGTTCAGCACGGTGGCGCCGTGATCGTTCGCGACGCTCGCCGCGACCGCGGCCACGTCCGCTGCGCCGTCGCCAGCCGCGAGGACGACGAGGTACTGATCCGGGATCGGCTGCTCCACGCGCGCGATCCGCTCGGCTCCGGCGGGGGCGGCCTCCGAGGACCTACCTCGGCTCGAGCAGCCGCCACCGGCGGCGAGCGCCAGCGCGAGAGCTGCCGTTAGACTCACCGTTGAATGCCTGGACATGTCCTCTCCCCGAGGGCCGCCCGCGAAGACCGGCGCCCGTCCCTGCGTAGGAGCCGATGGCGCCGCTCGGCGCCCGCCTGCCTACATCCCGGCGATCGCCTTCTCGTCGACCTTCATCGCGGCGTCCCTCACCGCCGCTTCCACGACTTCCCTGCGCGCCCTGGAGCGCCGCTCCGACGTCAGCCGCTGTCGGAGCACCTCCTTCAGGTCGTCGAACGACGGCCGCTGCTCTCGCTCCCGGACGACGAGCTTCACGACGTGCAGCGCGCTCGCCGTCTCGACCACGCGCGGGAGGATCGCCCCGGCCTCGGTCAGCTCGAACGCGGCGGCGGACAGCTCGGGCCCGTACAGCGACGTGAGCTCCTCGCGGCTCATCGGCGGCAGCTCGCCGTTGAGCGCCCGGGTGCGCGGGTCCTCCGAGCGGAGCCGCGCGAGGTTTCCGAACGCGAGCGGGTCGAGCGGGCGCTGCTGCGCCGCCGCCAGCGCGGCCTGGGCCGCGCCCAGCTTCCGCGCCCGCGCGGCGGCGTCCGGAGCCTCGAAGGTGATGACCGCGAGCCGGACCCGCTCCGGCCGCTGAAGCTCCATCTCGTGCTCCGCGAACCAGGCCCGCACCTCATCGTCGCTCAACGGCCGGCCGGCGGCTGACTCCTCGACCTTCTTCTCGACGAAGGCGCTCGACAGCTCCTGCGCGTAGCTCCGCGCGAACTCGCCCGTGCGGTGGAAGCCCTCCGCCTCGGCTCGACGCGCGAGCAGGAGCGTCCGCGTCCAGCCCTCGACGAACTCCTTTCGCGCCGCAGGGTCCGTGAGCTGCGCGCGAAGCGGACCATCCTTCGGCCCGGCGAGCGCCTCGATCTCGTCGGCGGTCACCTTCTCACCGTCGAACCGCGCGAGGACGGCGCCGCTCGACGGGCGGCCGTCGAGCGGGCTGCCGCCACCGCCAGCGTGGCCGATGAAATAGCCCGCGACACCGGCGATCACCGCCGCGATGACGGCGGTCACGACCTGTCGCCTGGAGCTGGTGAGTCCTGCAGGAGTCTCGTTGTCGCTCACTCGATCACCGTTTCTGGCCAGCTAGACCCGCGGTCAATGTGGCGTTGCGGCTGATAATTGCCCGACCGCGATGCCATGACCGCTCCACGACGGGCTCTCATTACTCTCGGTCGGGATGCCTCATTCTCCTTCTCAGGGTCGCAATACCTAGATCGAGCACCACCGCGAGACCCAGTGACACGACCGGGACCCACAGGCGTTGCCCTGGCGCCGAGTGACCACCATTGAGTGCGCGCGCTATTTCTCCGATGCCCCACGTCACGGCGCTGAACAACAAGGACACGACATTCAAAAGACCGCGAACCCCGCGATCGTCATACCGCGTTCCCAGAGCATCGCCCAACCACTGCAACACCAGCCCGAACGCGACATAACTCGTCACGATACGTCGACTGATCAATCCGATCGTTGACGCCACTATCGTCACCTTGCCCTCCCCTGCGGCACGGGGACACCGGGCTGGGCTCCCCCTCCCTGACCGGCTCCGTTAGGCGCAAACGACGCCCTTGGGACTGGGCGGTCGTAACCCGGCGTGCTTACCGGCAGCACCGGAGGCGCAACGCCGGCCGCCTCCAGCAGGCCGGAGACGTAGGAGTTCGAATTGAATCCATCATCGGCCACGAACATGCTTCTATTTGCCGGGTTGGCCTCAGGAAACAGGTCGTAATCCAGGTCGTCGGCGTAGTTGGCGTCGAGTGTCAGGAGTCTATCAATGAACTGATCCTCGCCCACTGGATCTCCTGGCCCGAGCGGCCCGGCCTTCACGTCCGCAGGATTCGGGACCACAATCCCGCCCTGATGAGGCCGTGCGTCCCGCGTCCGATTGTGCTCACTCACGAGACTGCCGTTGATCGCAGGTACGGGCCCAGCTCCGAGGGTCATGAATACACGACCCTGGTCGTCTCGAAGTGGCTGACCTGTCGCCGGATCGCGAAAACGCGGATCGTTCGCCCACCGCGCCTGATTTTCCGGCGTGATGCGAACAAGCGAGTGAAAAGACCCCCGAGCCACTTCATGAAAGTCGACGCGCACCTCGTTGCCGTCAGGGTCCTGGAGAACAACGGGACTCGCGTGGGCGTAGAGGTAGAGAGACAGGTTCTCCGTTCTGAAGATCCCTCCACGCCCAGGAAGGGATTCGCCAACTTCTTGGCCAGGAAGATAGGAAGCCAGCATCGGATCACTGCTCGCCCACCTCGCCCTCACCGGATCCAGGTACCGCGCGCCGAAGTAGTAGAGCCCCGTCTCCTCATCCATTTCCTTGGACGAGAAGAGGAACTGCTGCCGATGCACGGGGTCGCCGTCGGAGTCGTACCGTGCGTCGCGCCAGACCTCGCCGTACGGGAAGTACTCGACGTGCTCGTGGACGCGGCCGTTCTGATCGGTCACCCACGACGTCGAGCCGAGGTGATCCGAGTGGTAGTAGTAGGTCGCCGGCTTGATCTTCGTCGTATCCGGACGCCGGTCGATGACCGGGTTCGCGGCGGGATCGATCGGACACTTCTGTGGCTGGTAGGTACTCGGATCGCACCCGCTGACCGTCTCCACCGCCGTTCCGGCCAGGATCGGCCCGGAGACCGCCGTCCCCTCGCTCCAGCTCGGCTCCCAGCCGGGAGACGGCAAGAGCTTCGAGGCGACGCGCGTCTCCCCGATGAAGATGTGCTTCGTCGCCGCCTTGCGCCCCTTCAGCGCGAAGAACTGGCCGATCGTGATCGACTCGCCTCCGCGCCCCAGCTTCACGACGCGCTGGCCGCCGGCGTCGTACATGAACCGGGTGATGTTCCAGCCGCCGCCGTCGATGACGGCGTTCAGCTCGTTCTCCTCGCCCCAGAAGTACCGGCGCAGCTTGTCGGAGTTCGCCTGGCAGGCCGCATCGCCGTGGTCGCGGCACTCGCGCAGCGTGTTGCCGTTCGCGTCGTAGACGAGGTTACGATCCCCGATCTTCGTCGCCTGGTGCGGCCCGGCATCGCCGTAGGCGTAGTCGAAGTCGTGGTTCGTGTGCGGCGGGTGCGCCGTCTCGTCGTCGGGATCGTTCGCGGTGGTCAGCCAGTGCTTCTGGTGGAGCCGCGTCATGTTGTGGATCTCGTCGCCGAACTCGTACGTCGTCTTGAACCTGTCGACGACGCCCGGACGCGACAGCGCGGTCCCGGTCGCGGTGGTGAGCCGGTACAGATCGTCGTAGTCGTACGTGTACGAGACGGCGCCGGAGCGCCGGCCGGTCGCCTCGCCCAGCGCGTTCGTGAGCGTCTTGACGTTGCCCACCAGGTCGTAGGTGTACGTCAGCGCCTGGAGCGTACGCCCCTGCGACGCGGTGTCCACGTGCTTCAGCCGCTGCGTGTCAGGCTCGTACGTCCAGGTGGTCGTCGCAGCGTTCCCGAGGACCGCGTGGCGGCGCGCCCCGAACTCGTCGTAGGTGAGCGTGGTGAGGTAGACCTCGGTGGCCTCCTCCCAGTGCTTCGTGGCGGGCCGGTGTCCCTCCGCGTGGTTCACGAGCCCGGCGGCATCGTACAGGTACGTGAGCTCCTCGCCGTCCGGATACCAGAGCCGCAGCATCCGGCCGAAGGAGTCGAACTCGAAGCGCGTCTCGAAGGTCTGGGGCGAGTCGTTCGGCTTCAGCGGCTTCACCGTCCGGGTGAAACGGATCGTCTCTCCGAGCTTCCCGTAGCCGCGCGTCTCGGCGCCGGCGTCGTCGACCACCCGCACGATCCTGCCCGCGCCGTTCTCGGGAGCTCCCGGCGGCCCGTACTCGTACTTCACGTCGGTGCCGAAGGGCTTGTTGACCGCGATGAGCTGGTCGAGGTCGTACTCGTAGAACACGAAGGCCTGGTCTGCGGGCAGCTTGCCACCCTTGGCGGCCTGGACGAGGTTCCCGTCCTGGCGCGACACGAGGTTTCCCATGTCGTCGTAGGCGAAGTCCGTCGTCCCTGCGTCGGGGCTGACGAGCTGCCTCCGCCGGCCGAGCCGGTCGTACTCGACGCGCGTCTCGTTCCCCCTCGCGTCGATCACGGCGCGCAGGTCGCCCAGGGGATCGTACTGATACCGCGTGGTGTGGACGAGCGAGTCGATGTGCTCCTCCACCGCGGAGATCTTTTCGTCGAGGCGCCGGTACATGACCCGCGTCTTGCGGAGCGGGTCAACCACCGTGGCCCGCCGGCGAAGGAAGGGATCCTTCGCCGCGCGCGCGAGGTCGTAGGTCAGCTCGTAGACGCCGCCGTTCGGCTCGACGGTCCGGGTCTTCCGGCCCAGCACGTCGTAGGTCGTGGTGGTCTCGTAGACGGGCGCGTCCTCGCGGAACCCCGGGTCCCGGCCGCCGATGAAGTAGGGGATCCCCTGCTCCGTGACGCGTCCCATGACGTCGAAGCGCTGGCGCCCCGACGCGGTCACGCCCAGCCCCTTGCCGTGGGCCAGCACGGTCTTCTGCGTCTGGAGGGTGCGCCCCAGCCCGTCCGTGTACACGAACGTGTCGAGCCAGCCGCCGTTCCTCGGCAGCAGGTTGTGCGTCGCCGCGCGCGCCGGGCTCGCGTCCGGCGCGTACTCGACGCGGACCGCAGGGATCGTGCTGTCGTAGGGCCCGAACACCTGGAAGATGCGGCCGTTCGCGTCGAGGACGCGGCGCGTGAGGTTGCCGTTGAGGTCGGTCGCCGTCTCGACCTCGCCGAAGCGCTCGTCATACACGGCCGAGGACGCGTACCCGTGCGCGTCCTCGACGCGGGTCGGGAAGTTCCGGGTCACGCCGCTCGTGTCGTAGAGATAGCGGACCCAGTACCGGCCGCTCTTCACCCTGGGCTGGTGCACCTCGAACAGCTTTCCGTCGGCGTTCCAGGCCAGGTCCACCTGCACGTACCTCGTGGCGTCGACGAAGGACTGGAGGTCCTTGAGGTTTCCCCTCGCGTCGTAGTGGCCGATCCGCTTGCGGAGGAAGGCGTCGTCGGCGTCGGTCGCGTGCGCCTTCACCAGCAGCAGCTCCGGGCGCGCGATCGAGTAGAAGGCCCTCGCCGCCTCGTCGTCGGCGTAGTTGACCGTCGCGTGGACGTCGTCGCCCGTGTCGAGGGGATCCGCGTCACCCAGGTCGGTGAAGGTCAGCACGTTCCCGTTCGAGCGGTCGTACGTGTAGCTCTGGTAGGTGACGAGCTTGGCGTTGGGGTCGCCGGTCGTCTCGTGGAGCTCCTGCGTGACGCTGTCGAGCGTGATGACGTGCGAGCCGCACCACTCGTCGAGCGTCGGCCTCAGGAAGAACGGCGCCGCCTCCCGGCACGGGTCGACGGCCGGCGCGGGCCTCGCCTCGGTGTCCGCGAAGCGTGACGGCGCGGACCAGGCGTTGGTCGTCGTGGTCAGCACCCGCCCCGAGACGTCCGAGAGCGTCTCCGTCACGACGAGGCCCTTCCTCAGGACCGAGTCGTTCCAGTAGGTGCGCACGACCTTCGCTCCGTCGCCGCGGGTCTCGGTCGTCGCGTCGAACCCGAGGAAGTCGCGCTCGTAGCGGTGGTAGCGGCCGTCGCCGTAGTCGAACGAGGTGGCGAGGTCGTGACCGGGGGTGCCGTCCGCGCGCCCGTCGTGGACGACGACGCTGGACAGGACCCAGCGGCTCTCCGGCATCGCGACGCTGTTCCCCTTGCGCGCGTAGTCGAGCTCGAAGCTCCCGCCGAGCGGCCGCGAGACCGCCTTGAGCAGGTTCCCCTTCCGCAGCTGGTTGAGCCGGACCCAGACCGCCTCGTTGTCACCGCCCGGGTTCTTCTCCGCCTTGAGGACGTGATCGGCGAGGCCGTCGCCGTCCATGTCCTGGAGCCCCAGCGCGAAGCCGGAGACGCGCTTGAAGGTCTTGTCGCCCCCCACGGAGAAGTGGAGCCAGGGGGTCATCGCGGGCGACAGCGGCCCGACACCCCAGGAGACGACGAAGCCGATGGACGGCAGCTCGCCGTACGTCCCGCTCGCCTCGACGGCGTCCACGCTGGGCGTGTCACCGTTCACCAGCCGGAGCACCTTGTTGACGCCGGCGGCGAGCCCGGTGTCGCGCAGCCACGGCTTCGTCACCGAGGCCGGCCACGGCTGCACTGGGAGCTGCACCTCGTCGTCGAACCCGAAGCCGTTGTTCAGCCGGACGGTGAAGTGGCTCGTCCCGGTGGTCTTTCGGACGTAGTCCGGCAGGCCGTCGCCGTTGACGTCCGCGAGCGAGATGCCGGTCGCCGCGACGCTCGAGTCCCAGTTCACCGAGGCGCCGTAGTTCTCGTAGAGCGTGAAGCCGGCGTTGGCGTTGAGGCTGATCGAGGTGGTCTTGCGCACCCGCTCCGGCGACACGATCTCGTCCGGGAGGGCGCTCCCGAGGCTCCCGATGAGCTCGTCGAGGTTCCCCTCGCTCCAGCTGCCCACCGGGATGCGGTCCGCGGACGCCGCGAAGTGCGAGCCGAGGTTCAGGCGGACCAGGAAGTAGCCGCCGTCCCGGGAGACCTCGTCGGGAAGGCCGTCGCCGTTGACGTCGGCCAGCTCACGCTCCGTCGAGCTGAAGTTGACGCCGATGCCGCCGCCGACGGACGGGTACATGGCGACGAGCGCCTTGACGACGCCGTCGTCGGACATGCGTCGCCACGGGTCGGAGACGCCGAGCCCGAGGCTCGCCGAGCCGTCCTTGCTCACGCGCAGCCGGAAGCCCTCGGTGCCCCTCTGGATGCCGGGCCTGCCCGGATCGCGGATGTCGGTCACGCGAACGGCCGTTCCGTCGTCGGCGCGAGAGACGACGTCGACAACGCGGTCGCCGTTCATGTCGAGGACGTCCGTCTTCTGATAGCTCGCGCCCGTCGCCACGTTGAGGCTCACGCCGACCGGGCCCACCGAAACCCCCGCCGAGAGCGACGTGGAATCGCCTTCGCTCTGCCGGAGCGCCGGCCCCAGCGCGAACATCGCCATGAGCGAGGTGGTCTCCCCCGCCCCGCCGCCCTGCTGGACGAACTCCCCTTCGCGGGAGGCGTGCCAGATCCCCGCCGAGATGAAGGTGGTCCCCTCCCTGCTCACGAAGGACGGGACGCGCGGCGCGAGCCCCGGCTCCGCCTGCGAGACCCAGGTCCCGAGCCGCCTCGGCACGAGGGGCGACGCGACCTCGGTCGTGTCCTTCACGTCCGGGTCCTGGTGCTCGACGTCCACTTCCCCCTGCTCGTAGGCGTCCACCTTCTTGTAGAGCCGCCGGGGATCGAGGTCCTGGTCGTTCGCGGCGCGCCAGGTGCCGTAGTGGAAGAGGTGATGGCCGCCGCCGAAGCGCGAGCGGACCGCGTAGGTGTTCGAGCCGCTCCGGTACGATGAGTACCGCTCGTTGACCTTCACGCTCTCGGTCGACGACAGGCCCGTCGCGTCCCGCACGAACGTGACGACCGGCGTCCACGTCGCGTCGAACTGGGCGTCGGAGAAGATCTCGAAGAAGACCCGCTCTCCGGCGTCGACGTGCAGCTCCTGGATGATGGACTCGTACGGCGAGCCGTAGAGCTGGTCGAAGCGCCGCTTCACGATCAGGGACTTCGCCGTTCGAGCCGCGACGTAGAGCGCGTCGGACGCGTGGTCTCCGACCCGGAGCGCCGGGATGTACCCGCGTGGATCTCGCGGATCCGGGTACTTCGGGTTGACGAAGACCCGGATGGTGCCGGGCTCCGGCGCCACCCACGGCTCGATCGGGCGATCGTCGGGCGCCGCCGAGACGTCGGCGTTCGGGAGGAGGTACCAGCGCGGCGAGATCGCGTTGTGCACCGGGAACCAGGCGTCGCCCGTGAACGACATCGCCTCGGCGAGCTCGGGCGGCGGCGCCTCGCAGCCGTTCGGTCCCAGGCCGCCGGCCGTCTCCATCCGGCCGCCGATCGTCCAGTCGACGACCGCCGGATCGACGGGCAGGTCCGTCTGGATCCGGAACACCAGCTTCTCGCCGGCGAGGACCGAGGCGGTGGCCGCCAGGTCCCACTTCCCGACGGCGTCCGCGGGCAGGATCTCGTCGATGAGGGTGTCGAACCCCCCGTCCTTCTCCTCGCAGCGGAGGTCCTTCACCTCGGCCTTCTGCGCGAAGCGCTGGACGCAGACGCGGACGTCGTCGGTCGACTCCTTCTTCACGAGCGAGGTCTCGATCCGGAGGGCCCCGGTGGCCGGGATCGCGACGGAAGGCGCGGGCTGGCCGGCGATCCTGAAGTCACTGGCCTGGTCGAACTGGAACGTCGCGGCGCCGCTCGGGTCGACGCGGCCCTGCTCCTCGTCGCTCAGGGGACGGCACGCCCCGACACTGCACGGGCCCAGGTGCGAGTAGGAGATCGTCGGCGAGAAGTGGACGTCCTCGAGGGGCGACGGAACGGCCCGATCCACGGGGAAGTCCGCGAGCGTCGAGAGCACGAAGAAGACGCGCAACCCGGGGAACACGTCCAGGTTCGCGATGCCCACCGGGGTCGGCACGCCCGCGTCCGCGAGCGTCTTCACGCGCTCGAAGACCTTCACCGCAGCGTGATCGCGGCTTCCGTCCCAGACGAACGCCTGGATGCGGACTCCGTCCCGCTCCGCCGGGAGGGGGGAAGGCTGGGCGTGATCGACGAAGAAGAGGTTCCCGGCGACGTCGACGCGTCCCGTGAACGGCGCGATCCACTCCAGGACGGCGTCGGAGGGCTTGAGCTGCTCGCGGATGCTCTGCTCGAGCGCCTCCTGGTCCGGGTTGGCGCCGGTGGGCGTCGACGCCAGGCTCGTGCCGGTGACCATCGGCGCGAAGGCGAACGCCTTCGCGGTGCCCGATCGGTGCTGGTTCAGGAGGACACCGGACTCCTGCACGACGTCCACGAGACCGTCCCCGTCGGCGTCTCCCAGGAACTCCGTCGTCTTGGACGAGAAGTGCGAGTAGCCGGCGTTGACCGAGACCGGGCCGTACGACGCCTGCCCCGCCGTGTTCCACCCCTTGCCCTCCTCCTTGCCCAGGGTCGGGAGCGGCACGGACGCCACCTCGCCGTCGCCCGGATCCCCGGCCGGCAGCGCGCGCCGCAGCTCGCGCGACCCGGAGACGAGAGAGCCGCTGTTGAACCGGACGTCGTAGCTTCCGCCTCGGCCCGTGACGCGGTCCGGCAGCCCGTCGCCGTTCACGTCGAGCAAGAGGCTGTTCGTCACCGACCGGTGCTGCGTGCGGCCGACGCGGGCGCCGACGGTGCCGGTGATCTTGTCGTAGGTGAAGCCGATCCCTCCGTAGCCGTGGATCGACCAGCCGCTCTCCTCGGCGTGCGAGAGCGAGAGGTCGTCCGGCGCCTCCTTGAAGCTCCAGGCGACGGGCGCAGCGAAGGAGTTCCTGTAGTCGGCGTCGAACCAGGAGAACGCGTGGGTGTGGAAGAGCTTCCGCGCGGTCCCCTCTCCCGCTCCGAAGACCTCGACCTTCGTCAGGCGCGACTTCCAGAAGCTCTCCGCCTTCCGCTCGTAGGAGAACCGGTACTCCCGGATGGTGTCGGTCCTGCCGTCCCGGTCGAGCTGGACGAGGATCGACTTGAGGCGGCGCCGGAGCACCGTCTTGAAGCCGAGCCGGCCCGAGGTGATCTCGTCGGGACGATCGAGGTAACGGCCGCGCGTGTCCTGCTCGCTCCGCAGCTCGACGTGGTAGTGGCCGATCTCCGCCGTCCCGAAGGGATCCCGCGCCCCGTCGTACGCGCGCCCCGTGTACTGGATGCTGCTCAGGTAGAGCTGCCGGAAGTCCTCCTCGTGCGTGGCCGCCGTCTGCTGCGGGTGCCGGACGGTGGGACGCGCCTTCGCGTCCGTGTCGTAGACGAACTGCGTCAGGTTCCCGTTGGTGTCGACGACACGCTCCAGGTACCACGCGCCGATGTTGGCCAGCCCCTCGTAGCTGGTGAGGCGCGCCGCGCCGCTCCTGCCGTAGACGTACAGGTTCCCCTGCTTGTCCTGGACCTGGAACCAGTGGTCGGTCGGGCCGGTCCCGCAGCGGAGGATCCTGCGGAAGCTCTTCTCCACCCGGGCGCGATAGCGCGTCCCCGCCGAGCCGTCCTCGCACCTCGGCGACTCGCTCGTCGGCACGAGCTGCTCGCCGTCGAGGAGGTAGCGGGGCTCGCTGGCGCCGTACTCCGGCGCCCCGAAGCGCGTGTCGATCTGGACGCTCGACGACGGGAGCTCCCAGCCGACGCCGAGCCAGCCGTTGGACCCGCCGGAGTCGTACGCGAGGCGCAGCTCCGGCTGGTAGCCGCCGCGACCCGCCGGCAGGCGGATCGGGAACGCGAGCTGGGCGGTCCCCAGGTTGTTGACGCCGGGGGGCGCGATGAGGTCGATCGCGGCCGACGGATCCGAGGCCTTCAGATCCTTGATGGAGTTCGGGTTGAACGACGACGGCCCCGGGTGCTCGGGGAGCACGAGCACAGCGTTGATCATGAACGTGAAGTGCGTCGTCTCGCTGACGACGCGGTTCGTCGAGCGCTGCAGCTCGGCGCGCGGGAGCGCCGTCCACTGCTCGGCCGCCTCGTCGTAGAACCACGTCTGGATCTCCTCGGGGGCGATCCCCTCCGGGAGGAGCGACGGGTCGTAGGGGAGCCCGACGCGCACGGGCTTCGCGAACTTCTGCCCCTTCGGCAGGAACCGGTACGCGCCGTTGGCCGGCGCCGTCACGTTCACCATCCCCGCGTCGAGCGGCGGGATGAACTCGGGCCCCTTCCGCGTGATGCCTACGTTCGTACGCTTTCCGACGGCGCCCGGCCCCGCCTCGAAGGTGACGTCGGTCCCGAGCATCACCTTCCCTCCGGCGTCGGGATCGATGGTACCCCAGCCGGTCTGGTTCTCCTGCCCGAAGCGCGCGGCATCGGAGAGCAGCGCCGCGCTCCCCGAGGCGCCGGTCAGCAGCTCCGCGGCGCCGTCCCGCTCGAGGACCACCGTGCGCACCACCGTCGTCCCGTCGGGGAACGTGGCCTTGACGTCCACCGTCCACGGGGTCGGTGCCGCCGCGGGGCGGTCGAGCGCGACCCCGAACACTCCCGCGACGCCCACCTCCGCGCCCCCGATCTCCACGCGCCCGACGCCGGCGGGCGACTCCGCCCAGCCGGCGATCCACGCGCGATCGCCGAAGCGCTCACCCACCTCGCGTCCCCCCTCGAACGTGAGGTGGGGCGCGGTCAGGACGATGCGGGCGGCGCCGACCCTCGGACCGACGCCGCTGCCCGCCACCGAGATCTCCGCCACGCTGGCCGCCGGCACGTCGGCGCGCGCGGACGACGGGAAGACGAGCCGCAGCGCGCTCGCCTCGCGCCCCGCCACGGGCAGCGTGCTCGACTCCGTCGCGAGCTCCACGTCCGGCACCCGATCCCAGCCGCTCGCGTCCCGCAGCTCGAGCGCCGCGAGCGTCAACGGCGCCGATCCGAGCCGGACGGAGCCGTCGTCGAGCGCGATCGGACGATCCAGCGTGAGCTCCACGGTCCCGGAGACCGGCGACGGCGTCGCCTCACCGTCCACCGCGTCCGCCTGCTTCAGGTGCGTCTCTCGATCGAAGACATCGAGCCCGTCGTCCGACACCACGAGCAGGCGGAGCCCCGCCACCTGCACCTTCCCCGTCGCGTCGGGTGGCACGCAGAGGGTGACCCCGCTCGCCGTCCCCAGCCGCTCCGGGTCGAGCTCGTCGACGAGCGTCCTCGGCGTCGCGACGTTCCCCACCCAGAATCCGCCCGTCACCGCGTCGCCGTCGAGGATCCGCTCGAGCGCGAAGGCGCGCGGGACGTTTGCCTCGTAGGCGAGGTACGCCCGCCGTGCGCCGGCCACCTCGACCCTGGGGAAGGTGGCCTTCAGGCACCGGGCGCCGCCGTTGCTCTCGGTGGGATCGAGCGTCGCCGCGGCAGGCGTGGCGCCGAGGACGCGCACGTCCTCGAAGGCGGTCGCGTCGGCGCGGGTCGCCTCCGCCATCGCCGCGACGCTCCGCGGCGAGCGCTTCCGACCGGCGCCCCAGACCTCGAGCTCCTGGAGGATCGCCGCGGTCCCCGCGCCGCTCACGCGAACGGTCAGCTCCTTGGCCACGACGGGCGCGGGGAACGAGATCGCCCCCCAGCTGCCCGTGAGCGGGAGCTCGCCCTGCCCCGGGACGGCTACGGAGAGGCCGTCGCCGCGCACCTTCACGGCCCGGATCTCGACGGCGTGGTCGAAGCGCACCACGACGTCGAGCAGCCCGCTGACGGGCGTCCCCGTCGTCGTGTCCCGGTCCGCGACGGCGAAGAGATCGGTCCCCGCGCCGCCCTGCACGCTGACGGGCGACAGGCGCATCGTCGGACCGACGATGTGCTCCGGGGCTGACGACCGGCTGCAGCCGGCGAAGGCGGCGAGGGCGATGAGGCACGCGGCCGGGAGATTTCGATTCGTGCGGACCATGCTTCCATGCCCCCGATTCACGGCGCGGCGAAGCGCGCCGGGGTGTAGCTGTTCTCGGATGCGGAGACGCGCGTCGGCGGAGGACCCGCCGTGACGTCGAAGTCGGCCGCCGCGACGTAGACCTCGTAGGTGAGCCCCGAGGTGAACGTGCCGGCCAGGAAATCCGCGGACGTGCCCGTCACCCACTGCCCGGCGACGTAGGAGCTCCCGAGCCACACGGAAGCGAAGTAGCTCTGGGCGCCCGGGACGCGGGCCCAGGTCACGTGGGCGCCGCCCTTCACGTCGCCGCTGGCGGACACGCCCTCGGGGAGCGGCAGCGGGAGCGGCGGCGCGATGGCGAACTGCGTCGTGATCGACTCGACCCCGTCGCTCGCGACCAGCGTGTAGAGCCCGGGGGTCGGCGGCAGGCCGTAGGCCCAGACCAGCCGCTTCGTGAAGTTGACCGGCAGCTCGAAGCGCAGGGGATCCGACTCCGGCAGGTCGGGACCGGTCACGGTGATCGACCAGACGCCCCCGTCCGGCGCTTCGTCCGGCGCCGAGAGACCGACCCAGATCGCCAGCCCGGGGACGAGGCCGTAGTCGATGCGCCCGCCGGCGGCGCGAAGCACGAGCGGCGCTCCAGAGGCACGCAGGAGCAACCCCAGCCGTGCCTGCGAGACGCGGAAGCTCCGCGGCATCGCTGGAGCGACTCCAGGCGCCAGCGCCGTCGGATCGGCGCCGAGCGCCTGGATCGACGCGAGGTAAGAGCCGTCGGGGAGCGCCGAGACGTCGCAGCCGGCAGCCGCCGAGACCTGCTGCTCCTGGATCGCCCCGTTCGCGGTCAGGACGCACGCGTACGCCTCCGCGCCGGCGACGTCGCCCCACTCCAGGCGCGTCCCGTCGAGAGAGAGCGCGGCGCCGGGCACCGCGAGCGGGATCGCGTCAGCCAGCGTCGCGGCCGTCGCCAGCGTCTGCCCGCCGCTGGATGCGACGATCTGGAAGGCCGCACCTTCGACCGGCGCGACGTCCGGCCAGAGGGAGACCGCGTAGCCGGCGCCGGCTGCGTACGCGGCGGGCCTCCCGAGCGCCGCACCGTCGCGCCCGAGCTCGAGCAGCCAGTCCGATTCCGGCCCCGCGCCCGTGTCGCTCCGGATCGTGGTGAGCACCGCGAGGCCGAGACGCCCCGACCCGTCCTCGTAGGCGCCGAGCGCCGCCGTCGCGGTGTACGGCACGGACTCGCGCGTCGAGCCGCCGCTGCACGCCGCGGCGACGATGCCGCCGAGGACGATCAGGTACCCACGCGTTGCGCGAACCATGCCCACCCCTGAAATCGCATCCGGGGGTGCGCGATCACGCACTCACCGGCATTCGGTCGGCCCTGGGACCGCGTGGGTCCGGGCTTTTGCCTGCTCGCCTTTCGACGAGGTCGCTATTGTCGTGCCGTCGGGGAATAGACTGCGCGCTCATTTCACTCGATGTCAACGCCGGATTCGATCTTCATCGCAACCGGTTGGATCACCCTGGGTTCCAGTCACTCCCGGTGCGCGGCACTCGTCTGACGCTCGACCAGGGGCGCAAACGCACACCGGCGCACAGCTCGCATTGCACGACGAGTCAACGCGCCGAGATCACTGGAGGTGCAGCTCGGCCTTCCACGCGGGCGCGCCGAAGGGTCGCGCCTACCCCTGTGCGATGTGCACGCACGGCGGCGCCCGCTATGCTCGTCGCCGATGCACGGCTTCGCCTCCCCTCCCCCGCCTCCTCGTACGCGCACCGCGCCAGCCGTCACCTGGGCGCTCGCGGCGGTGAATGCCGCCCTCTTCGCGCTCGTCCTGTCGCGCGGCGACCCGAGCGACCCCGCGCTGCTCGTCCGCCTCGGCGCGCTGGAGCGGAGCCGCGTGTGGGCGGGCGAGGCGTGGCGGCTCGTGACCGCCGGGTTCCTGCACGGCGGCTGGCAGCACCTCGCCATGAACCTGGGCGCGCTCCTCCTCGCCGGTCCCATCGTCGAGCGGCGGCTCGGGCGGGTGCGCTTCCTCGCCCTCTATCTCGCGAGCCTCGTCGCCGCCTCGGCCGCTTCGCTCCTCGGCCACGACGCGGTCGTGGCGGGCGCTTCCGGCGGGGTGTTCGGGATGGTCGGCGCCCTGCTCGTGCTGGAGCTGCGCCGGGCAGGGAGCGTGCGGCGCTTCCTCGCCGCGCCGCACGTCGTGCTCGTCCTGGGCGCGCTCGCGCTCGGCTTCGTCGCCTCGCGGCTCTACCCGGGACGCCTCCCGGCGGACGACTTCGCTCACGCCGGCGGGCTCGCCGCCGGGGTCGCGGCCGCGTGGCTCCTCACGCGGCCCGCCTCGAGCGGCGCCTGGCCGTGGCCGGCGCTCGGCCTCGCCCTCGTGGCGCTGGTGCTCCTCGCCGTCTGGCCACGATCCGGGACCACCCAGTTCCAGGCCGAGGAGCTCGAGCGCGAGGTCCACGCGGCGCTCGGGCGCGAGGACGGCGCCGAGGCGCGCCGCCTCCTCTCGATCGCGGAGGCACGCGGCCAGCGCTCGCCCACGCTCGCCTACTTCCGCGCGCTCGTCCGGGCGCACGAGGGAGATCTCGAGGGGGCGCTGCAGGCGCTGCGAGAGCTCGCGACCTCGGCGGGCGCGCCGCTCCGCGACGACGTCCGCCGCTCCGCTGCCCGCGTCGCGCGGATGCTCGGTTACCGCCACGCCACCGGCGACGGCCGTCCGGCGGACGCCGCCCGCGGCCTCGCCTACCTCGAGGAGTCGTGCGCGCTCGGCGAGGAGCAGAGCTGCCGGGACGCGGCCGGGATCCGGGCGGAGGGCCGGTGAGCGACGCGATCGCCGGCCACACCGCCCGATCGCGTGCGACCGCGCGCCTCGAACGGGGATCCGTCCCGCTCGGTCATCGGGTGAATCCCGGAGGCGCCGGCGGAGCGGCGAGGCGCCGGTCCCGCACTCACGGGTGAGGCGCTCGCGGTACTTGTCCGTCGCCGCGCGGCGCGAGATCGTCGGTCCACCGGAGGCGATCATGTCCGCGGACTGGACGCCAGAGCTCACGGTGAACCACACCCAGCTCGACGAGGAGCACGTCGAGATCTTCCGCCGGCTGGAGGACGCCGCGCGATCGCTCGCCGGCACGCGCGAGGGCGCCGAGCGCGCCGTGAGCCGGCTCGCCGACGCCATCGTGGAGAACCTCGCATCGGAGGAGCGGCTCATGGACGAGACGCTCTACCCGGATCGCTCCCGCCACCGGGCCGCGCACGAGCTGTTCATGGCGGACTTCGCGAGCATGCGCGACGAGCTCCGCGAGAAGGGCCCGACGCCCCTCGTCGCGGTCTGGCTCGGCACGCGCCTCCCGGAGTGGCTGCGCTTCCACATCCGCGTGAACGACTCGAAGCTCGCCGTGCACCTGGCGCGGCGCCGCCCCGGCGAGCCGGGGGTCGCGCGCTGGCACCGCACCGGCACGCACCACGTCTCCTGAGCGCTCCCCCGCTCAAGCGGGCGCGGGCACGCCGAGGAGCTCGTCCACCTCCGCGCGCAGGAGCCAGTCCTCCGTGAACGCCGCCGCGGCCTCGCGGATCTCCGCGAGCCGCTCGCGTGACGGCGCGCCCGCCTCCCGCAGGCGCCGCACCTCGGCGTAGAGCGCGGCGAGCGGCGCAGGGAGCGCCTCGGCCTTCCGCGCGCGCGCCCGCGCCTCGCCCTCTCCCTCGGTGAACGACGCCAGCTCGCCGAACCAGCGGTCCCACGTGCCCGGATCCGCGGGGCCGCCCGCGACCGAGCTGAGGTCCTCCGAGACGAAGAGGAGCGACCACGAGGGCAGGTCGAGCGGCCGCCCCGCGATCGCGCCGCGCAGGTTCACCACCTCGCCGCCGCCGACCGCGAACCCCTGGAGCGAGAGGCCGGAGGGGAAGGTCACGCCGAACGCCCCGCGCTCCGGGAGCTCCGCGCGCCCGAAGGCGACCACGACGTCGCCGGGCCAGGGCTTCCCCTGCGCGATGCCGCCCCGCGACACGAGCACCGGGCCGTCGAGCCGCGCGAGCGCGCTGCGGAGGCCGGGCCCGACCCTCGCGAGCGCCTCGACGCGCCCCACCACCCGACCCGACAGCTCGCGCCCACCGGAGAGGACGAGGTGGTTCACGGAGCGGGCGCGCCGCGCCTCCTCGAGGCCGTGATCGCCGCCGCGCCGCCACGAGAGCGTCTTCGAGAACTCGTCGAGCACCTCGAAGAGCTGGTCGAAGTCGCGCGCCACGAAGAGCTGGGGCTGCATGCGCGTGATGTCGTAGGCGACGTCGGCGCACGCCGCCGTGAGCGGGACCTTCTTCACCGCGGGCGTGAGACAGTGGACGGCCTCGCCGATCGAGGAGAGGAGGCCGGCGCCGTAGAGCCGCGGGGCGTCGAGCGCCCCGACGAGCCCGTACTCGGCGGTCCACCAGTACAGGCGGCTCGCCCGCGTGGACTCGGACACGTAGCGGACGCTCGCCGCGGCCTCCGCCAGCCGCCGCTCGGCGAGGGCGACCTCCTCCGGCCCCGCCGTCGGGTCCTCCTTCACGACGGAGAGGTTCCGGATCGCCTCGAACACCGCCTGGTCCTCGACCGAGGCGATCGCGCGGAAGCCCACCTCGCCGCAGCGCTGCAGGTACTCGGCGTAGGTCGGGTCCGCGACGAAGGGGGCGTGGCCGGCGCTCTCGTGCACGATGTCCGGCGCCGGCGTGTACTCGATGTGCTCGTGGGTGCGGACGTCCGCGGCGATGGCGAGGACGCGCCGGCTCTGGAGCTCGGTGAACACCGCCGGCGGGATGAACCCGCGCACCGCCACCGCCGACCAGCCCACCCGCTCGAGCTTCACGTTCATCTCGTCGAGCCTGGGGATGCGCTCCACCTCGATGCCGGTGGCGTCGAGCCCCGCGAGGTAGCGCGGGTGGGCGCGCTCGCGGAGGTGGGCCGTGAGCCGGCGCAGGACGTGGCGCCAGACGGCGTGGTCCCGCGGCGTGTACGCGTCGTACTCCTGCGAGACGACGAACCGGCGCAGGTGCGGCGGGAGGCTCGCGATGGCGCGCTCGCTGGGGGTCATGGTCTCGCTCCCGTGGAAACGTTGCGACTGCAGCCCCCTCGCCGGTAGGGCGCACGGGCCACGCGCGGCGCCTCTCGATTAACGGGCGGACCGCCGGGCGCCAGGTCCTCCCGCGCGAGAACCTCCCCGGAATCGGCCCGACGCGATGCGCCAAACGTCGCGACCCCCGTTCGAGCGCTCCGGAGGAGCCGCGATTCTGCTGTGCTGCCCCGGCAGGCACGGCGCGAGAGACCGGAGACCAGAGCCCATGGCCCACCACGCATCGCGATCCGTCTACGAGCGCCTCACGGAGCGGCTGAACCGCTCCCCGCAGGGGGCGCCGCCCTCTCGGAGCCTCTTCGAGATCCTGAGGCTCCTGTTCAGCGAGCGGGAGGCGGAGCTCGTGTCCGTCCTCCCCCTGAAGCCGTTCACCGTGGCGAAGGCCGCGGCCGTCTGGAAGACCACCGAGGCGGAGGCGCGCAAGGTCCTCGAGGCGCTCGCGGCGCGCGCGCTGCTCGTGGACATCGAGGGCAAGGACGGCTTCCGCTACGTGCTGCCCCCGCCGATGGCGGGGTTCTTCGAGTTCTCGATGATGCGCGTGCGGGGCGACCTGGACCAGAAGGCGCTCGCGGAGCTCTTCTACCAGTACCTCAACGTGGAGGAGGACTTCGTCCGGGCGCTGTTCGCCGGCGGCGAGACGCAGCTCGGGCGGACGTTCGTGAACGAGGAGGCGGTCGCGGAGGACGACGCCCTGCACGTGCTCGACTACGAGCGCGCGAGCGAGGTGATCCGGACCGCGAGGCACCGCGCCGTCGGCCTCTGCTACTGCCGCCACAAGATGCAGCACCTCGGTCGGGCCTGCGACGCGCCGCAGGACATCTGCATGACGTTCAACGTCTCCGCGGCCTCGCTCGTCCGGCACGGCCACGCCCGGGCCGTGGACGTGGCGGAGGGGCTCGACCTCCTCCAGCAGGCCCGCGACCGCGGCCTCGTGCAGTTCGGCGAGAACGTGCGCGAGTCGGTGAACTTCATCTGCAACTGCTGCGGCTGCTGCTGCGAGGCGATGATCGCAGCGCGGAAGTTCGCGGTGATGCACCCCATCCACACGACCGCGTTCCTCCCGGCCGTGGACGAGCGGGCCTGCAACGGCTGCGAGAAATGCGTCCGCGCCTGCCCGGTGGAGGCGCTCTCGGCGGTGTCGGCGAACGACGCGCGCCACCCGAAGCGGACGGTGGCGCGGCTCGACGAGGAGCGCTGCCTCGGCTGCGGCGTGTGCGTCCGCGCCTGCACTCCCGGGGCCATCGCGCTGCGCCCGCGCGCCCGCCGGCGGCTCACGCCGCTCAACGGCGCGCACCGCGCGGTCCTCATGGCGATCGAGCGCGGCAAGCTGCAGGAGCTCGTCTTCGACGACCGGGTGCTCTTCAGCCACCGGGCCCTCGCCGCGCTCCTCGGCGTCGTCCTCCGCCTCCCTCCCGCGAAGCGCCTCCTCGCGACCGAGCAGGTGCGGTCGCGCTACCTCGAGGCGCTCTGCCGGCGGGCCTGAGCGGCCCCTCCCCGGCGCGCGCTACTCCGGCGCGACCCGTCCTCCCGCGATGCGCCACCGCTCCGCCCGCGCGTCCGCGCCCCGCGCGCCGGCGCGCTCGCCCAGCACGCGCGCCGCGAACGCGTCGTCGTGCGTGACGAGCAGGATGGCGCCCGGGTACGCCTCGAGCGCGGCCTCGAGCCGCTCCACGGTGGGCAGGTCGAGGTGGTTGGTCGGCTCGTCGAGCACGAGCGCCCAGGCGTGCCGCCCGAGCCCGAGCGCGAGGAGGAGCTTGCGCGCCTCGCCCGGAGACGGATCGCGCGAGGCGAGGAGCCGCGCCGGGTCGCTCCCGAGCGCGGCGACGAGCGAGAGCACCCTCCCCTTCGGCTCCGGCGCGAGCGCGCGCACCTCCTCGAGGAGGCGCGCCCCCGCGCCGGGAGGGAGCTCCTGCGGCAGGTGGAGGAGCTTCTCGGGCGGGAGCGTCGAGCCGGCGAGGAGCGCCTCGACGAGCGTCGTCTTGCCGGCGCCGTTCGGCCCTTCGACGCGAACGCGCGCCTCGCGCCGGAGCCGCACGTGCACGTCGCGCAGCACGGGCGCGGGCCCGGCCCGCACGACGTCCGCGTCGAGCGCGAGGAGCACCGGGCGCGGCGCTCGCTCGAACCCGAGGGAGATCGCCCCGCCGAGCACCGCGGCGCCCGGCGCGTCCGGGACGGCCGCGTCCGCGCGCTCCGCCGCCGAGCGGAGCCGGTTCACGTGGGCGCCGAGCCCGTCCTCCGCCCACGCGCGCCGCGTCTTCGCGCCGAGCGTGCGCGCGTCGCGATCCTTCGGATCGCGCCCTCTCCCGCTCATCGCGCGCTCCGCCGCCTCGCGCTCCCGGCGCGCCTCGTCGAGCTTCCGCGCGCCCCTCCGCGCCGCCTCCTGCGCCGCGCCGCGGCGGTCCCAGGCCGCGCGGAGCTCCTCCTCCCACCCTGCGCGCGCCGCGCCGTACGGGAGCGGCCACAGCCGCGCCTCGCCGCGGTGGAGCCGGAGCGTGCGCGGCGCGATCGCCTCGAGGAGCGCGCGATCGTGCGAGACGACCACGCCCACTCCGCGGAAGCGCCGGAGCGCCGCGACGAGGAGCGCGCGGGCGTCCGCGTCCGCGTGGTTCGTCGGCTCGTCGAGGAGCAGCACGTCGGGCTCCGCCGCGAGGGCACCGGCGACCTGCCAGCGCTTGCGCTCGCCGGGCGAGAGCGATCCCCAGCGCCCGAGCTCCTGCGGGGCCAGCGCGAGCGACGCGCGCAGCCGGCGGGACTCGCCGTCGTCGCGCCCGGCGAGCGCGAAGACCGCCTCGCCCGGCAGGTGCACCTCCTGCGGGCAGAGCGCGACGAGCGCACCCTCCGGGTCCGCGCACACGCGGCCCTGGCCCGGCGCGAGCGCGCCGGCGAGGAGCGCGCGCAGCGTGGACTTCCCCGCGCCGTTCTCGCCCACGAGGGCGGTGAAGCCGGACGGCAGCAGCAGATCGACGTCGGAGAGGATGGGGCTCGAGTCCGCGTAGGCGAACGAGAGCCGCTCGAGGCGGACGGAGGGCATGATCGTGCTCCAGGAGGGACCGGGGCGCGCGGGGGTGACCGCGTCGCGGGGAGGAGAGAGGCCTCGGGTTCCGGAGCTAGGCGAGCATGGACGCGCCGCGCGAGCGGCGCGCGCCATTCGTAGCCCGGCGAACGGGCGCGCGCAAGCGGGCGCAGCCGCGGCGACGCCCGCGTGCGCACGTTCGAGGCATGACCGAGCTCGACATCCGCCACCTCACCCCGCCGGGCCCCGGCGCGCGGCTCCTCGCCTTCGGGACCTTCGCCGGCGCGACCGCAGCGGTGTCGGCGCTCGGCGCGGCAGCGACGCGGCGCTCCGTGCAGAGCCGTTGGTACCGGCGCCTCGAGAAGCCGCGGTACCAGCCGCCCTCTGCCGCCTTCCCGCCGGTCTGGACCGCGCTCTACGCGCTCATGGCGACGTCCGGGTACCGCGTGTGGCGGAGCAGGTCGCCCGTCCGCCGCCGCGCCCTCGCGCTGTGGAGCGCGCAGCTCGCGCTGAACGGGGCATGGTCGCCGGTCTTCTTCGGCGCGCGCCGAACGCGCGCGGCGCTGGGGGTGCTCGCCGCGCTCCTCCCGGTCGTCGGCGCGTACGCCTGGACGGCGCGCCGCGCCGACCGGGCCGCCGCGGTGCTGATGCTGCCGTACCTCGGCTGGTCCGGCTTCGCGCTCGTCCTCAACGCGAGCATCGTCCGGCGAAACGCCCCGTAGCCGGCGCTCGCCCGGCGGGGTGAGCCCCGCGATCCTGGGACCTCGTCGAGCTTGCCCCTCGCGGGGGCGAGCGTTATCCAACCGGGCGAGCGGATGAGCCCCGAGCCAGCCAGGATCCTCGTCGTCGACGACAGCGCCGCCCTGCGCGAGAACCTGCAGGAGTGCCTCGAGCTCGAGGGCTACCTCGTCACGCTGGCCGAGGACGGCGCGCGCGCGCTCGAGACGCTCGCCGAAGGGCCGCCTCCCGCGATCGTGCTCCTCGATCTCGTCATGCCCGGCATGGACGGGCGCGAGCTCGTCGCCCGGATCCGCGAAAACCCACGCCTCGCCGGCGTGCGCATCGTCATGTCGAGCGGCCACACCTCCTCGCGGATGCGGCAGGGGATCGAGTTCGACGCGTTCCTGCCGAAGCCGTTCGGCGTGGAGGAGCTGCTCGCGGCGCTGCGCGGCCTGACCGCATGAGGCGCGGCGCATCCCTCCCGCCCGCCGCGGCTCCCACCAGCGCATGAGCTCTCCAGACCCAGCAGCCTCGCGCCTCGCGGGCGCCTACCGGCGCCTCCGCGGGACCCGCGCTGCGAGGTGGGCCGTCGATCTCGCCTTCGTGCTCGCGGCCGTGCTGCTCGTGGGAGCGTGGCAGACGCGCGGCCACCTCGAGCGCGGAACCGCGCCTTCGATCGTCCTCCCGTCGCTCACCGGGGAGCGCGTCGCGCTCGACTCCCTGCGCGGCAAGCAGGTCCTCGTGGCCTTCTGGGCGCCGTGGTGCCCGGTCTGCAAGGCCGCCTCCGGCAACCTGTCCTGGGTGAGCCGCCTCGCCGGCGCTCGCGCCCGCGTCGTCACGATCGCGGCGGCCTACGAGGACCTCGCCGACGTACGGGCCTACGTGCGCGAGCAGGGCGTCGAGCTCCCCGTGCTCCTCGCGGACGACGGGGCGGTGCGCGCCTTTCGCGTCGACTCGTTCCCGACGTACTACTTCCTCGACGCGCAGGGCCGCGTGAAGCGCTCCGCCGCCGGCTACACCACGACGGTCGGGATGCTGCTGCGGCTCCTCCTCTGAGGCGACCCGCGGCTCGAGCCGCGACCGAGGCGCGTCGAAGGCGCGCGGGTCGCCCCGAGCGCGTGCGGCGCGAGGCCAGGCGGGGAAACGACGAAGCGGCGGGTCCCGCGGCCGTCACCCCGCGGGCGGTGCGCCGTCGTTGCGCCGGGGGAGGAACCGCGAGACCTGCAGGCCGATCGCCGCGAGCGCGACGAATGCGCCGGACAGCGCCGAGCCGAGCGCCGCCTTGTAGAAACCCAGGGTCGGTTCAGCGAGGGAGCCGGACCGTCCGAACACCACGATCCCCACGAGCGGCGCGAGGAACAGCATCACGTTCGCATAGCGGACCCAGAACCCCGCGCGCTCGGGCGTCCCGCACACGTCGGTGAGCACGGCGCGCAGCGGGCGCGTGAGCACCGCGGTGATGCCCACGCTGCAGAGCAGTGCCGTCAGCACCTCGATCGAGAACATCGACGCGGAAGTCATCCTCTCCTCCCCTCTCCCTGCCGCACGCCGGTCGATTCGCTCACTGGTAGTGCCTGCCGAGCTCGGACGCCCACTCGATCCCGAGCCCGTCCGCGTGCGCGGCGAGCCACTCCGTGAAGCTCGTGACGGCGGTGGGCGGCCCGCCGGAGACGAGCAGGTTCGCGGTGAGCCCCTCGACCTCGTCCTTCGTGAGCACGACGTCGCCGAGCGGCGCGCAGAGCGCGCGGGCCGCGCCGAGGAGCAGCCACCGCGGGACCGGCACGATCGCGGCCCGCGAACGTACGGCCGCGCGGACGAGCCGGACGAGCTCGTCGAACGCGAACACCTCGGGGCCGACCGCGTCGAGGACCACGTCCCCGCCGCGCTCTCCCTGCTCCACGGCGAGCCGCGCCACGTCCTCGACGTGCACCGGCTGGATGCCGTAGGCACCGCGCGCCACCCCGAACACGGGGAGCCGCCGCAGCAGCCACGCGATGTTGTTGATGAGCACGTCCCTGCCGCCGAAGAACACCGCGGGGCGAAGGATGGCGTGGGAGAGCCCCGACTCGCGGAGCGCCCGCTCGACTTCGGCCTTGCCGCGGAAGTACGGCAGGGGCGAGCCCGACGCGGGGTTCGTGATGGAGACGTGGACGACGCGCTCGACGCCGGCCTCCGCCGCCGCGCGGAAGAGCGCGCGGCTGTTCTCGACCGCCCGCGCGAACGTCGACGCGCCGTGATCGAAGCGGACCCAGTAGGTGTTGTAGAGGACCCTCACGCCCGCGAGCGCCTCGCGCATCCTGGACGGATCATCGAAGCGGAAGGGCTCCACCTCGACGCGTCCGCCGAAGGGATCGGGGCGGTCCGGGTGCCCGGTGAGCGTCCTCACGCGCTCGCCGCGCGCGAGGAGGAGCCGCGCGATCTCCCTCCCGCTGTAGCCGAAGGCGCCGGTGATCGCGTGGACGTGTGGGCGGCTCATGGGCTTTCCTCCTCATCGACCATCAAAGTTCAGAATTTTATGAACGTCGTGGGTACGCCGATTCCCTTCCGCGCCCGCGAGGCGGCCCGAGCTACCCCTTCCCGTTCTGCCTTCGGCCGAACGGCATCCCGGCGATGAACGCCAGGGCCGAGCGGGACGACTGCGGGTCCTGGAGGAACCGGTTCACGACGCCCTCCACGGTGGTGAGGAGGTCCGCCATCTGCTCGAGCCGACCGCGGACCGCACCGGTCGCGCCCGGCGCGTCCACGAGCGCGTGGATCGCCTCCAGGGCCGGATCGAACTCCCGCCGCTTTCGCTCCTTCAGGATGCGGAAGAACATGAGCCAGACGTCCGGCTCGGTGACGTAGAAGTCCCTGCGTTCGCCGGCCACCTCGACCTGCCGCACCACGCCGAACGTCCGCAGCTCGCGCAGCGACATCGAGGCGTTGCCCTTGGAGATCTGGAGCCGCTCGGCGATCTCCTCGAGCGCGAGGGGCTCCTCGGTCGCCATGAGCAGCGCGTGCACGCGCGCCACCGACCGGTTGATGCCCCAGAGCGAGCCCATCGCGCCCCAGGCCTCGACGAAGCGCTGCACTGTCTCGGGAGTCGCCGCCGGCATCGTGCGTTCAGAATATTGAGAACGATCGTCCGACGTCAACGCCCCCGCGAGGGGCGGGCTCGACGGCGAGAAGAGGACGGCTAGAACCGGTGCACGAACAGCCCCGACCTCAGCTTCGGCTCGAACCAGGTGCTCTTCGGCGGCATGAGCTTGCCGGCGTCGGACACCGCGATGAGCTGCTCGATGCGCGTGGGGAAGAGGTGCAGCGCGAGCGACCAGCCCTCCTCCTTCACGCGCCGCTCGAGCTCCTCGTGGCCGCGGATGCCGCCGACGAAGTCGACGTCCTTCGAGGTGCGGGGGTCGGCGATGCCGAAGATGGGCGCCAGGATCTGGTCCTGCGCGATCGCGCAGTCCAGCGAGGCGACGGGGTCCTGCGCCGGGTACGAGCCCGGCCGCACACGGGCGAGGTACCAGCGGCCCGCCGCGTAGATGCCGAAGGCGAGCGGGCCGGGCGGCCGCGGGTCGCTCGCCGGCGAGACGTCCATCACCTTGCCGATCTCGCCGAGCAGCTCGCCCGCGGTCCGGCCGCGCGGGTCCCGCACGAGCCGGTTGTAGGCGAGGATCTGCATCTGGTCGTGGGGGAACACGACGGCGAGGAAGGCGCCGTGCTCGCCGGGCTGACCGGCGCGCTTCGCGTGGACGCGCGAGGCGGCGGCGGAGCGGTGGTGGCCGTCGGCGACGTAGAGCGCCGGCACGCCCGCGAAGAGCGCCTCGAGGCGCGCCCCGATGGCGGCGGGCACGACCCAGAGCTGGTGGCCCACGCCGTCCGGCGTCACGAGGTCCACCTCGGGCGCGGCGCGCTTCACCTCCTCGATCGCGCTGTCGATCTCCGGCGCGGCCCGGTAGGTGAGGAACACCGGCTCGTCGTGCGCGGAGAGCGTGTCGATGTGGCGGACGCGGTCGTCCTCCTTGTCCGCGCGCGTCTTCTCGTGCTTCTTGATGACGTCCCGGTCGTACTCCTCGACGGAGGCGCAGGCGACGAGGCCGGTCTGCCGGTGCGCGCCCATCCGCTGCGCGTACACGTAGAAGCGCGGCTCGGGATCGGCGCGCAGCACGCCGCTCTGGACGAGCTCCGCGAGGTTCTCGGCGCCCTTCGCGTACACCGCGTCCGCGTGCTCGTCCGTGCCCTCGGGCAGGTCGATCTCGGGGCGCGAGACGCGCAGGTAGCTGTCGGGGTTGCCCTTCGCGAGCGCGCGCGCCTCCCGCGTCGAGACGACGTCGTAGGGGGGCGAGGCGACGCGGGCGGCGAGATCGGCGGGCGGGCGCAGCGCCCGGAACGGCTTCATGGTGGCCATGCGGTCCTCCGGCGAGGCCGGTCGTTCTAGCAGAACGCCGGCCGTCGCGCTCGGGACGCCGCGGGCCTAGCCCCAGAGCTTGTCGTCGCGCGTCGGCAGCACGCGGCCGCAGATGGCGCAGATCTTCACCCGCGCGCCGGTCGTGGCGTGCCGGCCGTCCGCGTAGTTGTGATCGCACTCGTCGAGGAGCTTGGCCTCTTCCGCGCGCAGCGCGGCGAGCATGCCCTCGTGCTTGGCGATCTCGGCCCGCAGCTCGTCGCGGCGGGCCAGCCGTTCCGTCTGAGTCACGGCGTGCCTCCGATAGGGTGAAGGGCGAGTGTACGCCAGCGGGGTAGCCGGCGACATGCGGCCAAATGGACCTCGGCGCTGGACCCCGGCGCTGCACGCAAGGGTTGCGTGAGGGCTCCACCTCGCGCGGAGCCTGCGCGCGGGCGCACGCTCGCCTGGCGCACCTCGGTGGACAGCTCGCGACCAGAACGAGCGTACGTGCCCGTCACGAGGAGGGTGCGACATCTGCGACCTCCTGAGCGCCCACAACGCCTCACCCCTTCGGGGCACAACGGTTGCTAGCAGTGAAGCTCCCCGCGCGTCCGGACCGTCGTCCTGCGCGCCTCGCCGCCCGGAGAGTCGATGGCCCACCCGAAGCGCCTGATCCTCTGCGTCGCCCTCGCCGTTCTCGCCGCCACCGGCTGCGACGGCGCGGCCCGCCCCGTCGACGGCCAGCCCGGCTCGGGCGAGGGCTGCACGACCTGCCACGGCGACGCGACGCGCGTGACGGACTCACCGCTCGTGAAGGCCGCGCCGGCGACCGGCGCCCACCTCGCCCACCTGCAGGGCTCCACGTTCCGTGATCCCATCGCCTGCGCCGAGTGCCACCCGGTGACGACCAGCGCCGCGCACTCGAACCAGACCGTGGACTTCGCCTGGGGACCGCTCGCCAGCGCGCGGGGCGCGACGCCGTCGTACGACCCGGCGAGCGGCACCTGCACCAACGCGTGCCACGGGGCGGCGCCCTCGCCGGCCTGGACGGCGGACGTGACGCTCGACTGCACGAGCTGCCACGGTCACCCGCCGGCCTCCGCGCCGCACGATCCCTCGAAGCAGGACTGCTCCGCCTGCCATCCGGGCACCGTCCTCGCGACGGGCGAGCTCAACCGCGAGGCGAAGCTCCACCTCGACGGCGAGATCGAGGCGGGCGGGATGCATCCGACCGGCTGGAGCGATCCGGCCCGGCACGGGCAGGCCGCGATGACGGGGCTCGCCGGCTGCGCCGCCTGCCACGGCGCGGACTACGCGGGCGGGACGAGCGGCATCTCCTGCACCGCGTGCCACGCCGCCGCCGGCCACGCGGGCTGGGCGACGGAGTGCACCTTCTGTCACGGCGACCGCGCGAGCGGACGCGCGTCGCCCCCCGTGGACACCCACGGGCTCTCCCTCGTCACGAACGTCTCGGTCGGCGCCCACGACGCGCACGTGGGGGCGACGCTCTCGAGCCCGGTGGCCTGCGAGGCGTGCCACCCCTCGCGGGTGGGGAGCGACGTCCGGACCGACGCGGCGCACGTGGACGGTGACGGCGTCGCCGAGGTTCAGTTCGGCGCGCTCGCGAAGACGGGCGGCAAGACGCCCGTGTACTCGCGGGCGAGCGCGACGAGCGCGAGCTGCGCGTCCACGTACTGCCACGGCAACTTCAGCGGCGGCACGGTCGCCACGACGAGCTGGACGAGCACGACGCCGATGACCTGCACCTCCTGTCACGGCAGCCCGCCCGATACCGGAAAGCACACGTTCCACGTCGGCGGCTTGGGACTCCAGTGCGCCAACTGCCACGCGAGCGTGGTGGACGCGGCGAGGGCGATCACGGCCCCGGCGCTCCACGTGAACGGCACGAAGGAGGTCCAGTTCGGGGGAACCTGGGGCACGGTCTCGGTCAAGGGAACCTGGTCCTCCGCCTCGCGCTCCTGCTCGAGCCTCGCCACGGGATGTCACGGTCAGAAGAGCTGGTAGTCCTCGGCAGGTGAACGGACCGCCGCGCCCCGGGGTGAATCCAGGGCGCGGCGGTCCCGTGAGCACGCGACACGGAAGAGCGACGCCGTCTGGGTACATCGGCGTATACTCTTGCGCGCGGTCAACGAGGTTCGTCCGCGCCCGCGGCATCCTCCGGCAATCCGCCGGGCCAATCGCGCCCGCGACTCGCTCTCCCGAGGTTCGACACACATGGTCAACCCGCGCTTCGCCCTGCTCGCCCTCACCGCGAGCGGCATCATGCTCGCCGCTTGCGACGACGCCCGGACGCTCGAGGCCCGCGAGGAGGGCGCGACCGCCGGGACGTGTGCCGCGTGCCACGGCTTCCCGCCGCCCGCGCCGCACCCCCAGTCCCAGAGCTGCTTCGTCTGCCACCCGCAGACGGTCGACGCGAACAGCGACATCATCCCCGGCGGCGCGCACCAGAACGGGCGGGTCGACCCGGCCGACGTGAGCTTCGGGCACCCCGCGAACTACCTCGCGGAGCACAGCAGCGACGCGATCCGCGACATCCGCCGCTGCGCCGAGTGCCACGGCGCGAGCTACGACGGCGGCTTCGCGCAGGTGTCCTGCAACGGGTGCCACGGCGTGATCGGCTTCGCGAGGTGGCAGTCGAACTGCACGTTCTGTCACGGCACGCGTGACACGGCCTTCACGCTCGACCGCCTCGCCGAGGCCGCGCCGCCCGGAAGCGTCGCCGGCGCCACCGCCACCACCGACCCCGGCGTCGGCGCGCACCAGAAGCACCTCGGGAACGGCAGCGTCCTCTCGAACGGCTTCCAGTGCCAGACCTGCCATCCGGTGGGAGGCAGCCTCGACCACCTGACGGGCAAGGCGGAGGTGACGTTCGAGTTCCTCCCGCTCGCCTCTGCCGGCGGCGCCACGCCCGCGTTCACGAAGGGGACGCAGACCTGCAGCGTCTACTGCCACGGCGCGACGCTCGCGGGCGGCACCGCGACGTCGCCTCGCTGGACGCAGGCGCTCACCTCCTGCGACTCCTGCCACGGCATCCCGCCGGCGTCGGGCTACCACGCGACCCACGCCGCGAAGGTGACCTGCGCGGAGTGTCACGTCGGCTACACCAACACCTCCGTGGACAAGGACACGCACGTGAACGGGGTGCGCGACGTGAACGAGGTCATCATCGGCGCCGACCTGTCGCACACGGTCGTGGCCGACGCTCGCGTGCAGGGCTGGAACTGCGCCGCCTGCCATCCTTGACGCGCGTCCTCGCGCGCGCCTGACGAGGGCCGGGGGAGACCCCGGCCCTCTCCTTTTCCCCAAGCCGGTACGCACCCTCGCGACGGGCCGCGCCGCCGTACGCCGTCCCGCGTCGGCCGGGTCGCGCACGGACGTGCGATGGCATCGGCGTCTGGGATGGCTCGCCCAGCCCCAGCCGAGACGAGATCAGCCCCCCGGCGCGGCGCTCCCCTCGGGACCCCCCGCGCGCGGCGCTGCCGCCCCCGGCTGAACGGTCCCATCTTGCGGGTCGTGCAGGCCTCGCGGCGCGACCGGCTCGCTCCCCTGACCGGGCTCCGCTTCGCCGCGGCTCTCGGCATCCTCCTCTACCACTATGGCGCCCCGCTCGTGGCGGGGCTCCCGGCGTGGGTGGAGCGCGTCCGGGTCGGCGGACACGTCTGGGTCGGGCTCTTCTACGTGCTCTCGGGATTCGTGCTCGCCTGGGCCCATCCGCTGCCGATGGCGCCCGCCGAGCGGCGGACGTTCTACGTGGCGCGCTTCGCCCGGCTCTACCCCGCCTACCTGCTCGCGTTCCTGCTCATCGCGCCGTTCGCGCTCGAGCGCTGGCAGGGGGGCGGCCCCGTGGCGCTCGCCAAGGCGGCGACGGTCGCGACGGCGTGCCTCCTGCTCGCGCAGGCCTGGGCGACCCCCATCGCCCGGCTCTGGAACCCGCCGGGCTGGTCCACCTCGGTCGTGGCGGCGTTCTACGCGGCGTTCCCGTTCGTGGCGGCGCGGCTCTCGCGCCTGTCGCGCCGCGGCCTCGCGCTCGCGGCGCTCGGCGCCTGGACGGCGAGCCTCGCCTTCCCGCTCCTCTACCTCGCGCTGCGGCCCGACGGTCAGGTCGAGCCGGCCACGCTCACCTGGGAGGAGCCGCTCTGGCTGGAGGCGCTGAAGTTCCACCCCGTCGCTCGCGCCGGCGAGTTCGGCGTCGGCGTCGCGCTCGGCCTGCTCCACCACCGCGGGGTGGGCCTCGGGCGGCTCGGGGGCGCGGCGGCCGCCGCTGCGCTCGGCGCCGTGATCGTCCTCCTCGCGTGGGGCGGCGCGCCCTACGTGCTCGTGCACAACGGGCTGGCGGTGCCGCTCTTCGCGATCGCGCTGCTGGGGCTCGCGGCCGGCGGGAGCGGCCCGGCGCGCGTCCTCGCGTCGCCCGCGGCACGCTCCCTCGGCGACGCGAGCTTCGCGCTGTACGCGCTGCAGGAGCCGCTCTGGCGGTGGGCGCGCCGGCTCGTACCGGAGGATCCGGGCGCGGCACCGAGCGCCGCGTTCGTGCTCGGGTTCGCGGGGTTCGCGATCGCCGTGTCGATCATCGTGTCGCGCTCGCTCGAGCGCCCGGCGCGGCACGCGCTGCGAGCGCTGCTCGGTGGCGAGCGCGCCGGGACGCGGGCTCCGCCCGCCGAGGTGTCGGGGCTCGCGCCGGCTGAACGGCGCTAGAGTCCCCGGGGTGCCGCGCACCTAGGCGGGGCCACCGGGGCCCTGCTCGCGCGCGGACGCGTCGGCCCGGTCGCTGCCTGCGCGCCGGCCGGGGAGCCCGACCACGCCGCCCGCGAAGCCGAAGAAGAGCGCGGCCGTCCAGACGCTCGAGGTGAGCGGGCACGTCCCGGTGTTGCAGCCGATGAAGTAGGCGTACGCGGCGCCTGCCGCGGCGCCCACGGCCGCGCCACCGGCGGTCCGCCAGTGGGCGCGCGCGATGGCTCGGGCGTTCATCGCTCGTGAGAGCCCCGGAGTCGAGGAGCGGTTCGCCGCGAGCGGGCGGGCGGGTGCACGGCGGGCGGCTCTGCACGGGGATGCGACGGCGTTCTGCTTGACCGCGGGGCGGGCGGGCCTTTTCGTAGGGGCTCCGATGAACCGCGCCCTCCTCGCCTCGCTCACGCTCCTCGCCCTGGCGCTCTCCGCGTGCCGCTCCGCCGACGTCCGGCCCGCCGCCGCGCCGGGATCGCCGCCCGCGTGGGAGGCCGACAACCCGGTCCGGCCGCTGCCGGCGCCTCCGCTCGGGAGCCCGGCGGACTTCTCGACGGTGCCGTGGGTCACCCCGCAGAAGGTCCGGCTCGGGCGCTGGCTCTTCTACGACCGGCGCCTCAGCGCGGACGGCACGATCTCCTGCGCCACCTGCCACCGGCCGGAGCACGCGTTCTCGGAGCCCACCGCGGTCTCGACCGGCATCCGCGGCCAGCAGGGCCGCCGCAAGTCGCCGCCGATCCTGAACGCCGCGTGGCCCGTGTACCCGCGCTACTTCTGGGACGGGCGGGCCGCGACCCTGGCGGAGCAGGCGCAGGGGCCGCTCGCGAACCCGGTCGAGATGGGCAACACGCTCGACCACGTGGTGCTCACCGTCTCGCGCGTCCCCGGCTACGCGCCGTACTTCCGCGAGGCGTTCGGCGATCCGCGCATCGACGTCGCGCGCGTGAGCGAGGCGATCGCCGCCTACGAGGCCACGCGGCTCTCGGGGAACTCCGCCTACGACCGCTTCGCCGCCGGGGACGAGGCGGCGCTCTCGCCGGAGGCGCGGCGCGGGATGGAGCTCTTCTTCGGCCGCGCGCAGTGCGCGCAGTGCCACCTCGGCCCGAACCTCTCCGACTCGCAGTTCCACAACCTCGGCGTCGGCTGGCGCCCGCCCGCGGACGCGGTCCAGCCGCTCCTCGAGGGCTTCGCGGACAAGGGCCGCTACGAGGTCACCCGCGACGTGAAGGACGTGGGTGCGTTCAAGACACCCACCCTGCGCGACTGCTCGAGGCACGCGCCCTACATGCACGACGGGTCGATGGCGACGCTGGAGGAGGCCGTGCTGCACTACTGGCGCGGCGGGTTCGCGAACCCGTGGCTCTCGGAGCGCATCGTGCCGGTGCCGATGACGCGGGCCGAGCTCTCCGCGCTCGTCGCGTTCCTGCGGGCGCTCGACGGCGAGGGCTACGCCGACGTCGCGCCGGGGGTCTTCCCGCAGTAGCGGCGCCGCGGCAGTCCGGCGAGGCGGTGTCAGACCGGCTTGCCACACTTCGATGCGTGCGGCGCTTCGTGACGCTGGATCTCGAGACTGTCCCCGACGAAGCCCTCGTCGGCGCGGTGGACGGCGAGCCTTCTCGTCCGTACTCCGAGCAGCTCCGCCGCGTGGTCGCCGATCGCCGCGCCCGCACCGGCGGCAGGAGCGACTTCCTCCCCCTGCCCTACCACCGGCCCGTGGCGGGCTGCCTGCTCGAGGCGGTGGAGGACGGCGGGATCGTGCGGGTCGTGGACGTCTCCGCGTGGACGGATCGCCGCGGCGACGAGGCGGCCTTCCTCGCGCGCACCTGGGAGCGGCTCGAGGGCGCCGCGCTCGTCACGTTCCACGGCAAGGGGTTCGATCTCCCCGTGCTCGAGCTCCGCTCGCTCAAGCACTCCGTGCCGACGCCGGCGTGGTTCACCGGCGGGAGACGCTTCGGCGCGGCCGATCACTTCGACCTGAAGGAGCTGCTCGCGGCGCAGGGCTCGGGCGGCGCGGCGCCGCTCGACCTGTACGCGAAGCTCGTCGGCCTGCCGGGCAAGGAGGACGTGGCCGGCGCGGACGTGCAGGCGCTCTATGCGGCGGGCGCGCTCGATCGCATCGCGGCGTACTGCATGACCGACGTCGTGCAGACGTTCCTCTTGTTCCTGCGGTACCGGCTCGTCGAGGGGTCGCTCACGCCCGACGGCTACGCCGAGAGCGCCGCGCTCGCGCGCACCGCGCTCCCGCCGCTGTTCCTGCGGCGGCTGCCGCTCGGGGAGCAGTCGGCGCTCGACGGTTTCCTGGATCGCTGCGCGGGGTACTTCGGCGAGGGGCCCGATGACGCTCGCCCCCGGATCCCGGCGAGCACGGCGCGAGCGGGCTGAGCTCCCGCTCCACTCGACGGCCGGGAGCGAGCGGGCCAGAGCGCGATCGCGTCGTGCGCCAGGCCCTGCCCGCCGTCGTCTCCGCGGCTCGGCGCTACTTGGGCGAGCGCTTCGCCTTGCGCTTGCGCTTCACCGACAGCGCGCGCTTGCGGGTGGCGGTGGCGCGCTTCGTCTTCGAGCGGTTCGCGACCTTGCGCTTCGAGCGGTTCCCCTTCTGTGCGGGCATGCGTCCCTCCTTTTGAGGCGTGTGAGCGCGGGAGTGTCGCCGCGAGCGTGCGCGCCGTCAACTCCGCGCGGCGGCGCGGGGGAGCGGGCGGCGGCTACTCGAGCCAGTCGCGGTCGCGCAGCTTCCGCGGCAGGTACTCCTCGGTGATGAAGCTGATGCCGCGGCGGGAGAGCGCCTCGAGCTCGAACTTGAGGCCGGAGCGCACCATCTCCTGGATCTCCCGCTGCCACTGCTTCGCCTGGAACCACGGGTAGGCGAGCATCTGCTTCGCGCGGTTGTTGTCGCCGTCGTCCATCCTGATCGCGACGTTCACGGGCAGCTTGTACTTGTCCTTGTCGAACGACGACAGCCCGACGAAGCGGGCGTCCGGCACCGCCATGCGCATCGACTCGTAGGCGAGGTTGATCGAGCCCTGCTTCATGACCGAGTAGATGTAGAAGCCCCACGGATCGTTGTCGACGAGCACGTAGACGGGGAGCTTCAGCTCGGAGTGGAGGCGCTGCACGAGGCGGCGGACGCCGCGCGGCGGCTGGCCTCCGCCCTGCAGGATGATGCACTTCTCCCGCTTCCAGAACTTGTCCTCGTTGAAGCGCGTCCAGACGGCGTCCTTCTCGATGAGGAGGATGTACTTCGCCTCGTGGCGGACGAACTCGATGACGTTCTCCTCCACGATCGAGGGGACCGCCCACCCGCCGGAGCCCATCCGGCGGAGATCGATGGTGTCCCCGGTGTCGCGGATGGTGATGGGGCCGACCATCGAGCCCTTCCGCGAGGCGAACAGGTGCAGCTCCTCGCGGAGCGCGTCGAGCGCGACCTCGAGGTCCTCGATGATCGGGTCGGACTCGTCCTGCTCCTCGAAGGTGTTCTGCTTCGTGTCGCCGATGGTGTGCTTGGTGATGTAGTAGAGGTCGCGGATGCTCGTCGTCTTGCCGCCCTCGATGAGCTCCTTGCAGGCGTCCGACACGAGGAACGTCTGCATGAACTTCTTCGCCATCGCGACGTTGAAGAAGTAGCGCTTCTGGCGCTGCGACCCGAGCTCGATGAGCCGCCGCTTCTCGTTGAACTTCACGTTCGCGAGCGAGCGGATGGGGATCTCGACGAAGGGGTTCTTGCCGCCCTTGACCGAGCGGACGACCGTCTCGGCGAGCTTCTCGATCTTCTGGGCGGTCTGCTTGGAGACGGCGTCGAGCCTGGCCATGGTCGTTCCTTACTCGTCCTCGTTCTCGGCCCGGCGCGGGCGCTTCGTGAGCTTCTTCGACTGCTCCTCGAGCGCCGCGTCCACCTCCGCGAGCTCCGCCTCCGTGACCCGGTCGGCGAGCCGCAGGAACTCGCGCTTGATGGGCTCCGGGCTCTTGCCGGTGATCTTGCCGATCGCCTGCGCGACCTCCTGGATGTAGAGCTCGAAGATGCCGCGGCGCTGCGCCTGGTAGTCCGCGTGCTGCTTCTTGCGGATGTGCGCGGCGAGCTTGCGGCCGCACTCCTGCGCCGCGAGCTGGATCTCCCGCATGATCTCCGGGTAGTGCGCGACGGCCTCCTTCGCCTCGCTCGTGAACGGCACCCACACCGACGCGATGTGGACGAGGAGCGCCATGGGGCCGACCGGGAGCGAGCCCTTCGGCTGCGAGAGCAGGTAGTTCCGCCAGTCGGTCTTGACGATGGCCTCGGTCGTGCCGCACGCGCCGCGCTGGAAGAGCAGCGGCACGCGGTTCGCGAACCGGAAGAGCTCGATGGGCTTGTCCGCCGGCCAGGAGCCGCCGTAGGCGAGCCCGACCTCCACCTGGAACGGGTTGCCGCGGTAGACCTTGGGCGGCCGCGTCACCGTCGCGATGAAGTAGTTGTGCCCCTTGATCTTCTCGACGCCCTCCTCGGGCGGCGCGTCGGGCACCTCCGGCGCGGCGGCCTTCGCCGCCTTCTCCTTCCGGGAGGCCTTCTTCTTCGTGGCCTGGTCGAGGTCGAGCTGCTCGTCCGCCTCGGGCCCCTCCGTCTCGACCACGTTCAGGAACGAGATGAGCCCGCGCTTCATGAGCTCGTCGCCGATGGGCGACAGGCAGTTCGTCGGCGGATTCATGATCTTGGTCGCGCCGATGGCCCGGTGGAGCTTCTCCGCGAGCGTTCGGTCCTCGCCGAGGTCGCGCGGGCGCACGCGCCCCTTGAACGCCGCGCGCTTCACGATCTCGTCCGCGACCTGACCCGAGACGCGCGAGAAGCCGCTCTGCAGGAACCCGCGCACGTCGCGCGCCTTCGACTCGGCCGCCATCAGCATGAGCGCCCCCAGCTCGACGCCGTGCGGGTGCGGCTTGATCTCCACCGCCTCCTTGGGGAGCTCCTCGGTCGCGCGCGGGAACGTGAGGAGCTGCTGGCGCGGGCGCAGGTAGTGCACGGTCGCGTGCGGGTTCGAGAGCGCGGTGTGCTCGACGTAGCGGTTCACGAACCGCTGGCCGGCCTGCCAGTTCGCGACGATCTCGAGCTCGACGCGGGTGCCGTGCTCCTGGTGCCACTCGTCGAGCTGGCGGTCCTCGGTGACGACCGGGTTGTTCTTCCGCGTGTCGATCTGGATCTCGAAGAAGTGCGCCGGCTTCCCCTTGCCGGTGCGCGACGTGACGCGGATCGGTCGGCCGGTGGTGAGCTGGCCGTACATCGCCGCGGCGCTGATGCCGATGCCCTGCTGGCCGCGAGACTGCTTCAGCCGGTGGAACTTCGAGCCGTAGAGGAGCTTGCCGAAGATCTTCGGCGCCTGCGCCTTCACGATGCCGGGGCCGTTGTCCTCGATGACGACCACGAAGCGGCCCTCGCCCTTCGTGAGCTCGGCCTTCGGTGCGGGGGGAACGGCACCCCCCGCGCGCTTCGGGGCGGGCTCCTCCGCTTCGGTGCTCTCGAGCCCGAGGTCGCGGACCTCGATCGTGATCTCGGGGAGGATCCCGGCCTCCTCGCAGGCGTCGAGGGAGTTGTCGACCGCCTCCTTGATCGTCGTGAGGAGCGCCTTCGAGGGGTTGTCGAAGCCGAGGAGGTGGCGGTTCTTCGTGAAGAACTCGGAGATCGAGATCTCGCGCTGCTTCGACGCCATCTGCTCGGCGGTGGCCCGCCGGCGAGGCGCCTTGGGCGCCTCGGGCGCCTCCTCCGCCTCGGCCGCAGGCTCGATCGCCGGCAGGAGCTCCGGCTCGGGCTCCGGCCGGGCTCGCGCCCTGCGCGGAGCGGCCGCGGGCGCGGCCTTCGTCGTCCTCGCGCCCCCACGCCGGGCGGGCGCCGGCTCGACCTGGACGAGCTCGAGCTGCGCCTTCTCGACCCTCGCCGCGGGCCGCCCCTTCCCCTTCGCCGCTGTCGCCTTCCGAGATGCCATGACCGGGCTAACCTCGCGATATCGCCTGGGCCGGCTTTAGCACGGGAGCCCCACGGGCGCGAGAAAGCATCGACGCGGCGGGCCTCCGCCCGCCCGCCGCGTTTGACGCGGCCGCCCGGGTGGTTACCTACTCTCCATATGGCCTGGAACGAAGCGACGACGCCGCGCGGAATGAACCGACCGACGGGCGGATTCGGCCGCAACTACCTGAAGACCGCCATGCTGATGGCCTTCCTCATCGCGATCCTCGCGATCGGCGGCCAGATGGTGGGCGGCACGGGCGGGATGCTCCTCTTCGGGGCGATCGGCCTGGTGTTCAACTTCCTCTCCTACTGGTTCTCCGACCGGATCGCGCTCATGGCGCACCGCGCCCGGCCGGTCACGCGAGAGCAGCTCCCGGACGTCTACGAGATCGTGGAGCGGCTCACGCGCAAGGCGGGCATCCCGATGCCGGCCGTCTACGTGATCCCGTCGCCTACCCCGAACGCGTTCGCGACCGGGAGGAACCCGAGCCACTCTGCGGTCGCCGTGACCGAGGGCATCCTGAGCATCCTCGACCGCCGCCAGCTCGAGGGCGTGCTCGCGCACGAGCTGTCGCACGTGCGCAACCGGGACGTGCTCATCGCCACCATCGCCGCGGCGGTGGCGGGCCTCATCGCCTCCCTCGGCCACATGATCCAGTGGGGCGCGATCCTGGGCGGCTTCGGCGGCCGCTCCGACGACGACCGCGGCGGCAACGTCTTCGCCGCGCTCGCCTGGGCGCTGCTCGCGCCGATCATCGCGATGATCGTGCAGCTCGCGGTGTCGCGCTCGCGGGAGTTCGGCGCGGACGCCTCCGGAGCGGAGCTCACCGGCGACCCCGACGCGCTCGCCGACGCCCTCCTCTCCCTGGAGCGCGGCAACGAGGTGCGGCCCTACGCCTACGGCGGCCCCGCCACCGCGCACCTGTTCATCGTGAACCCGTTCCGCGGCGCGGGCGGCAAGATGCTCCAGCTCTTCTCCACGCACCCGCCCATCGAGGCGCGCGTGGAGAGGCTGCGCCAGATGCGGCGCGGCGTCCGTTATGCCTAGCCGCCGGCCGGCAGCCCCCCGCTAGAAGGCACAGCTCGTCGACCCGCTCGCGACGACGTCGAGCCTCCTCGAGATGGTGGTGTTCGTCGCCGGGTTGTAGACGAGGATCTCGTAGGTCCCGACCTGCGAGGGCGCGGCGAAGGTGCAGTTGATCGCGTTGAGGTCACAGCCGGGCGGGCACGAGTTCGCGTTCTCGCAGGCCTCCACCACCGGGTCGAGCTGGATGGTCCCGCTCGAGGTCGCCTGCGACAGGTCCACGTCACAGCTCGCGGCGCTCTGATTGCACGTCGGGCAGAGCCGGAGCGGCACCGACACCGTCGAGCCGGGCGTGGCGGTGCAGCCCGCGACCGCGTCCACCCGCGGCGTCTCGGTGGGGCACTTCTCGCCGCAGGCGGAGAGCCCGACGGCGGCGGCGCAGGCGCCGATGGCGATGATGCGTCGAAGCGTCATGTCCCGTTCCTCCCTGGGCTCGGCCGTCACGGCTCGAGCACGATCTTCCCGAACTGCGCCCGCTCGGAGAGGAGCGCGTGTCCCTTCACGGCGTCCGCGAGCGCGAGGGTCCGGTCCACCACGGGCCGGAGCTTCCCCTCGCCCACGAAGCGAAGCACCTGCACGAGCTCGGCCGCGGTCCCCATCGTGGAGCCCAGGATGGAGAGCTGCCGGAAGAACACGTGGCGGAGGTCGGTGAGCGGGTCGTACCCGGTCGTCGCCCCCACGGTCACGATCCTGCCCCCGATCCCGGCGGAGAGGATCGACTTTTCCCACGTCTTCTTGCCCACGTGCTCGAACACGACCTCCACGCCCCGCCTGTCGGTGAGCCGCCTCACCTCCTGGACGAAGTCCTGGGTCTCGTAATTCACCACCTCGTCCGCGCCGAGCTCCTTCGCGCGCCGCAGCTTCTCGTCCGAGCCCGCCGTCGCGATGACGCGCGCCCCGTGGAGCTTCGCGATCTGCACCGCCGCGACGCCCACGCCCGAGCCTGCGGCGTGCACGAGCACGGTCTCCCCGAGCCTCACCTGCGCCCGCGCGACGAGCGCGTGCCAGGCGGTCATGAAGGTGAGCGGGACCGCGGCGGCCTCCACGAACGAGAGGTTCTCGGGCTTCGGGAGGACGTTCCGCGCGGGCAGGAGGAACTTCTCGGCCATCCCGCCCGACACGTGCTCGCCCAGGATCGCGAAGCGGCGGCAGAGGTTCTCGTGGCCGGCGAGGCAGCGTTCGCAGTGCCCGCAGCCCAGGCTCGGGTTCACGACCACCGCGTCGCCTGCCTTCACGCCCTCGACGCCGGGGCCGACCGCCTCCACGACGCCCGCCACGTCGGACCCGAGCACGTGCGGGAACGCGAGCTTCAGGCCCTGCCAGCCCTTGCGCACCCAGATGTCGAGGTGGTTGAGCGCCGCCGCCTTCACCGCCAGCACCACCTGCCCCGGCCCCGGGGTCGGGTCCGGCAGCTCGACGAGCTTCACCACCTCCGGGCCGCCGTGCTCGCGGATCGCGATCGCCTTCATGTCGTCGTCCTCGGGGGTGTCAGGGTGGGGGCTGCCCGCGCAGGAAGCGGCTCGCGCAGATCTTGGCGTCGATCGCGCTGCCGCTCGACGTCCATGCCGGATCCTGCCGCATCACCCGCGCCTCGCACACGAGCCAGCACCCGAGCGGCCCGCAGAGGCCCGGGTCGTTGGGATACCAGTAGTAGAGCACCTGACACTGCGGGTCTGCGGCGCTCGAGGCGGCGCAGGTGTCGTTGCCGCCCATCGGCGCGAGCGCCGCGTTGCAGAGCGGGCCGACGACGACGGGGTAGCTGCCGCTCCGTACGTCGAAGGCCTGGTTCGAGTCGCGGAGGGTCGCCCCGGCCCCGACGAGTCCCCTGCAGTCCGCCGCGATGCGATCGAACGCGCGCTCCTCGCGGCCCGAGCCGCACGCCGCGGCGACGAGGACGAGCACGAGGGCGAGGGGCCGGCGCGGAAGCATCTCCACACGATTACACGGCTCACGCACGGGTGCCACGCGCCCGTGGGGGCAGGCGAGCGGCGGTGGGTCCGGGTGGGGATCCCGCCCCCTCGTGCTCCCCCCGCGCGCTACATTCGCCGCGTGATCGTCCGCATCGACGTCGTCCCGATCGTCCTCGAGATGCGCCGCGTGATCGTCGCCGAGATCGTCGGCGGCTACCACGGCCAGGCCCAGCTCGGCCGGTGGTGGCTCCCGTCCGGCCTGCTCGGCGAGGACGAGCAGCCCGGCGACGCCGCCCGCCGCATCGTCAAGGCGCACCTGGGCCTCGAGCTCGAGGGCGCCGTCGTGGTGGGCACGCGATCCGCGCCGGTGGGCGACGCGCGCCACCTCGCGCTCGCCGTGGCGGGCGCCGTGACGGGCGGCGAGCCCGCGCTCGGCCCGACCGTCTCCGGGTTCGCCGCGCGGACGCTGCCCGAGCTGCCCGACCAGGTGGGCTTCTGGCATCGGGACGACGTCGCCGTGCTCGTGGCGCGCTACGAGAAGCTGCGCGCCTGAACGCCGGGCGGTAGCAGACCGCGCGCCGGCTCGCCCGCGCGTCGCCCTGCGAAGGGCATGGCGCCCTCGGACCGGGAGCGGATCATCCGCCCAGGAGGTCGCGATGCCCGTCTACGAGTTCTTCTGCCGCAAGTGCCAGAAGCCGTTCACCGAGGTGATGCACGTGTCGGAGCACGAGGCCGGCGTCGCCGAGTGCCCGGAGTGCCACAGCAAGGCCGACGTCGAGAAGCGGCTCTCCACGTTCACCGCGGTGACGAGCCGGAAGTCCGCCGGGCTGTGAGGGGCGCCGTGACGTCGCGGTGACCAAGCGTGAAGCTCCGCGAATCGTCCTCGCTTCAGCGCTCGACCAGCCGGAGCGGCTCACCCTCCGGCACGTGCCTCATCGCGGCGGAGTTCATGCAGTAGCGGAGCCCCGTCGGCGGAGGGCCATCGGGGAAGACGTGGCCGAGGTGCCCCTCGCAGCGCGCGCAGCGGACCTCGGTGCGCACCATGCCGTAAGAGCGGTCCTCGACCTCGGTGAGCGCGTCGTCGGCCACCGGCCGCGTGAACGACGGCCAGCCCGTCCCGGACTCGAACTTCTCGCCCGAGCGGAAGAGCGGATTCCCGCAGGCGGCGCACACGTACGTGCCGGGGTCCTTCGTGCCCAGGAAGCAGCCCGTGAACGGCCGCTCCGTGCCGTGGTGCCGGAGCACCTGGTACTCCTCGGGCGAGAGCCGCCTCTTCCACTCCTCGTCGCTCAGGAGAAGCTTGCCGGGCATGCGGTCGGACCTCCAGGGGCGCTTCCGCGCCCGGCGGTCATAACGGCGCGCCCGCGCGCCTGCCCCCGCGCGCGCATTGCCCGCCCGCCCGGGGACCGCTAGGAAAGCCGTCGGAGAACCCCCGAATGAAGATCCCCCTCCTCGCGATGCTGCTCGGCTCCGCCGCCCTGAAGGTCGGCGACAAGGCCCCCGACTTCACCCTGCCCGACACCGAGGGCCTACCGGTCAGCCTGTCGAAGCTGCTCGAGAAGGGACCGGTGATCCTGGCCTTCTACCCGAAGGCCTTCACGCCCGGCTGCACGAAGCAGAACGCGAACTTCCGCGATCGCTACGGGGACGTCTCCGCGAAGGGCGCCCAGGTCGTCGGCATCTCGACCGACGACGTCGAGACGCAGCGCAGGTTCAAGGCGGAGATGAAGCTGCCCTACCCGCTCCTCTCGGACGCGGGCGGCAAGGTGGCGAAGCAGTATGCCGGGACCATGGCGGTCATCGGCGTCGCGAACCGCGCCAACTTCGTCATCGGGCAGGACGGCACCGTGAAGGAGATCGTGGAGGGCGGCGACGCCGTCGACCCGACCGCCGCCATCGCGGCCTGTCCGCTCAGGAAGGGGACGTGATGAAGCTCCTCGACGTGCTGGTCCGCGACCTCCGCCGCCGCCTCCTCGGCATCTCGCCCGAGGAGATCCGCTACACCTTCGAGGACGTGCGCTCGGAGATCCGCTCCGTACGCGCGGAGCTGAAGCAGGAGATCGAGGCCGTCCGCAAGGACATCGACTCGCTGCCTTCGCGCCAGGACCGCCCGGCCGGACCCGAGATCCCCGTCGCCGAGGCGTGACGAGCGCCGTTCGCGCAGCACCGTCGCGAGCTGCACGGGGCCCGTGGACTACAGCTCCGGCTCCTCGACGAGGACCCGCCGCACCGTCGCCGGCTCGCCGCCGGCGTCCACGGCCGCACCGCACGTCCAGTGCGCGCGGCGCAGGTAGCCGAGGCCGATGCGCCCCTCGGGCGTGTCCGCGGCGCTCGTCACGACGCCGACCTCCTGGCCCGCGGCGGTGAGCCTCGTGCCGGGGCCGGCGCCCGCCGGCAAGGCGAGCTGCACGAGGCCGCGCTGGAGGTGGCCGCGGGCGGTCGCGCGGAGCACGACCTCCTGGCCGATGTAGCAGCCCTTCGTGAACGAGATCGCCGCGCGCGTGAGCCCGGCCTCCATCGGCAGGCGCGTCGAGTCCACGTCGGCGCCGAACCGGGGGACGCCGCCCAGGATGCGGAGCGCCTCGAGGTCGGAGTCCTCGAGCGCCACCGCGCCCTCCGCGACGAGCTCCGCGCGCAGCGCCTCGGCCTCCTGCGGCGGGAGGATCACGTCGACGCCGGGCGTGCCGCGCCGATCGTGCGCGAGCCGCTGCGCTCCCGGCGCGCGCCCCTCGACCCGGCGCGCCGCCTCCGGCCCGAGCACCGGCACGACGCGCAGCGCCGACGAGAGGTCCTCGAACACGACCTCGTCCATGATGACGAGCCGCTCGAGGTGGGCGAGCGCGTCGGGGAGCGCCTGCGGGGCGAGGTCGAGGAGGAGCCCCTCCTCCTGCGCGAGCACGTGCCCCTCCGCGAGGAGGTGGCCCTTCGCGTTGAGGAACGTGGAGTACGCGGACTCGCCCGGCCGTAGCCGGTTCAGGTCCTGCGTGGACATCCGGTGCAGGTAGTCCTTCGCGTCCTTGCCGGTCGCGCGCACGAGCGCGCGCGCCTCGACCGGCCCGACCGCCCACGTCTCGCGGGCCGCCCGGAGCTTCTCTGAGAGCGTCGTCACGCCCGAACGAATAGCGTCCCGGGGGGCGGCGCTCAAGGCCGAGTCCCGTCGCGCCCGCGGAGCGGCCTTCGCGAAGCCGGGCCTCGCAACCCTCCCCGGGCGGGCGGACGCGGCGCTCAGCGCGAGGCGAGGGCCACCGGCGTGAAGGCGCCGACGCTCGCGACGAGCGGTCCGCCCTGCGGGCTCTCGAAGCGGATCGGCACGCTCACGCGGCGCGTGACCGGGACGCCGGCGAGGTCCGTCGCGGGGGTCCAGGTGCAGCGCGAGAGCGCGCCGCGGAACTGCGTGTCGAGCGCCTCGCGCCCGGCGCGCGCGTCCGACGTGACGCCCTCGATCTTCCCGTCGTGCGTCACGGTGAAGTCGAGCGTGGTCTGGTCCGGCAGGAAGGCCACGAGCCCCCTCGGGATGCGCACCTCGTCGGCGAGACAGCCCGGGCGCTGCTCCACGGGGCGAGACAGCGAGATCTGCGGCGCCGCGGCGGCCACTCCCGAGTACAGCAACGCCGCGAGCGCGAGCTTCGGTGAGAGCGTCATGTTCCTTCCCTCCTGCAGTACCCGACGCTCTGCCGCGGGCCATGTGACACGGCGACTCGGGTTCCCTCGGGGCGGTGTCGCGCGGCGGCTCGCCCGCGCACGGTCAGGAGGACGCCCGCGAGCACATCGGAGGCTCGACCATCCGGCCGCCGCGGGCCGCACGCCGCTCACCCGCCGAGCGCCTCGAGCGCCCAGCGCGCCGCCGCGCGGACGCCCTCGTGCGGGCTCGAGAGCCACGCCCGGACGGCCCCGAGGCGGCGCGGGTCGCCCTCACGCCCGGCGGCGAGGAGCGCGTTCCGCACGAGGCCGTCGTGGCGGGCGCGCGCGAGGGAGGTGCCGTAGAAGCGGCGACGGTACTCCTCCTCGGTGAGCGCGAGGAGGTCGTCGATCGCGAGCGCGGCCTGCTCCGGCCGCGGCGCGAGGTCCGGGTCCACCGCCGGCTGCGCGTGGCGGTTCCACGGGCACACCGTCTGGCACGCGTCGCAGCCGAACACCCAGCGCCCGAACTGCCCGGCCAGCGCGTCGGGGATCGCGCCGCGGCGCTCGATGGTCCAGAACGAGATGCAGCGGCGCGCGTCCACGAGCCCGGGCTGCGGGATCGCCTCCGTGGGACAGGCCGGGAGGCACGCCTCGCAGGTGCCGCAGCGCTCCGGGTGCGGCGGGTCGGGCGCGAGCTCACGATCGAGGATCACCGTGGCGAGCAGCACCCAGCTCCCGTGCCGCTCGGTGATGAGGCAGCCGTTCTTGCCGACCCAGCCGATCCCGGCCCGCTCCGCCCAGGCCTTCTCCATCACGGGCGCGACGTCACTCGCGGCGAACGCGCGCACGTCGGGATCGGCCGCGCGCAGCTCCGCGACGAGGTGCTTGAGCTTCTTCTTCATGACGGCGTGGTAGTCGCGGCCGCGCGCGTAGCGTGCCACCTCCCCCGCCCCCGGCGGCGGCTCGGCGCCTGCGCCGTCGTAGCCGAGCGCGAGCGCGACGACGCTCCGTGCGCCGGGCAGCAGGCGCGACGGGTCGAGCCGCTCCTCCCGCTGCGTCCCGAGCCACGCCATGTCGGCCTCGCCCCCCATGGCGAGCAGCCGGTCGAGCGGCCCCGGATCGAGCCGCTCCGCGCGCGCGATCCCGCAGGCGGCGAAGCCGCAGCGGCGGGCGGCCTCCTTCACCGCGGCTGCATCGAGGGGAGCGCTCACGCGGGTCCTTCTTAGCCCGTTCACGGCGCGGATTCGACAGCCGCGCGGCCGCCTCCGCGATCGGCACCTCGACGGCGCGGCCCGCCCGAACCTGGCCGCCCCTGCTCCTCCCGTTAGTACGCTCGGCATGAGCTCCGTGCGCCCGGGCCACGCCCTCCCGCTCCTCGCCGTCCTCCTCGCCGTGCCGCTCGCGGCGCGCGGCGCGCGCCCGCCCGGGGATGCTGCGCGCGGGGCGACGCTCTTCCGGGAGCGCTGCGCGCTCTGCCACGGCGAGGGCGGCGGGCGGGGACCCGACCTCGAAGGCGTCGTCGGGCGCCGCGCGGGCTCCGCGCCCGGGTTCGGGTTCTCGCACGGGCTGCGAGACGCAGGCGCGCGCGGGCTCACCTGGAGCGCGCGCACCCTGGACCGGTACCTCGCCGCGCCGGGAAAGCTCGTCGGCGGGACGACCATGTCGCTCGCGACGCCGGGCGCGCGCGACCGGCGCGACCTCGTGGCGTACCTCGCGACCCTCTCGGCTCGCCGCGAACGGGCCGCGCCCTCCGCGGAGTCCGCCTCGGGCGCGCCCGCGCCAGCGCCTCCGGACGCGGGCGCCGGTCGGACGCCGCAGGCGGCGCCGAGCGGCGACTGGCGCGGCGACGCGCCCGGCGTCCGCCATCGCCTCACGGCCGACCGCCTGCCGCGCCCGAACGCGACCCCGTCGGCGCGCCGGCCGCCCCGCGTCGTCGATCCGCCCCGGGACGCGCGCCTGCGGGCACCGTCCGGCTTCGCCGTGGAGCGGTTCGCGGAGGGGCTCGAGGGCCCGCGCCTCCTGCGCGTCGCGCCGAACGGCGACCTGTTCGTGGCGGAGACCGCCGCGGGCCGCGTGCGGGTCATACGCGCGGCGCAGGGCGCGGCGCGGCCGGAGCGCGTCGAGGTGTTCGCGTCGGATCTCGACGGTCCCTTCGGGATCGCCTTCCACCCTCCCGGCGCGGAGCCGCGCTGGGTGTACGTCGCGACCGAGAACGCGGTCGTGCGGTTCCCGTACCGGAGCGGCGACCTCACGGCGCGCGGCCGGCCGGAGACCATCGTGCCGCGCCTCGCGGACACGGACGGCGGGCACACGACGCGCGACGTCGCGTTCTCGCCGGACGGGCGGCGCATGTTCGTGTCCGTGGGGTCGGCGTCGAACGTCGCGGAGGACCTCCCGAGAAAGACGCCGGAGGCGCTCCGCGCGTGGGAGGCGGAGCACGGGCTCGGCGCCGCGTGGGGAGAGGAGACGTGGCGCGCCGACGTGCTCGCCTTCGACGCGGAAGGCCGGAACCGGCGGCCTTTCGCGACCGGGCTGCGCAACTGCGTCGGCCTCGCCGTCCACCCGCGCACCGGGGATCTCTGGTGCACGGTGAACGAGCGGGACGGCCTCGGCGACGACCTCGTGCCCGACTACGTGACGCGCGTCCGCGAGGGCGCCTTCTACGGCTGGCCCTGGCTGTACCTCGGCCAGAACGAGGACCCGCGCCACCGCGGCGCGCGCCCCGACCTGGCGAGCAAGGCGACGGTGCCCGACGTCCTGCTCCAGGCGCACTCCGCGGCGCTCGGGCTCGCGTTCTACGAGGCGCCGCAGGGCGCGGCGGCGCGCTTCCCGGACGCGTGGACGGGAGACGCCTTCGTCGCGCTCCACGGTTCGTGGAACCGCCGCGAGCGCACCGGCTACAAGGTCGTGCGAATGCCGATCCGGGACGGCGTGCCGGCCGGCGAGTACGAGGACTTCCTCACCGGCTTCGTCGTGGACGACGCGCGCGTGTGGGGCAGGCCCGTCGGCGTGGCGGTCGCGCGGGACGGCGCGCTCCTCGTCAGCGAGGACGGGAACGGGACCATCTGGCGGATCGTCCACGTCGGGGCGCGGTGAGGGCGCGCGCCGATCAACCCTGGGTGTGGCCGAAAACTGGCGATATCGATCGGCGGCCCTACGATTCGTGGATATGGCTCGACGGCTGGCGCTTCATGCGTGGGACGGTCTGCCGAACACGGCAGAGCAGGGGAAGGGGTGGGCGCTCGTGCAGGGGGACTGCATCGAGGCGCTCGAGGCGCTGCCGCCGCACTCGGTGGACGTCGTGTTCGCCGATCCGCCCTACATGCTCTCGAACGGCGGGACGACCTGCCAGAGCGGGCGCCGGACGAGCGTGAACAAGGGGGGCTGGGACGCCTCGCGCGGAGTCGTCGAGGATCACGCCTTCCAGACGCGCTGGCTCACCGCCGTGCGCCGCGTCCTCAAGCCCAGCGGCACGCTGTGGGTCTCGGGCACGCAGCACGTGATCTTCTCGATCGGCTTCGCGATGCAGGAGATCGGCTACCACCTGCTCAACACCATCACCTGGTACAAGCCGAACGCCTCGCCGAACCTCGCCTGCCGCTTCTTCACCCACTCCACCGAGATCCTCCTCTGGGCGAGCCCGATGAAGACGCGCCCGCTCGGCCACCGCTTCAACTACAAGGCCATGAAGGCGGAGAACGGCGGCAAGCAGATGCGGGACCTCTGGCAGATGCCGCAGCCCGAGGGCGAGCAGGTCGTCTGGAGCGTCCCCACGCCGGGCCCGCGCGAGAAGGTGCACGGCCGCCACCCGACGCAGAAGCCGCTCACGCTCCTCGAGCGCGTGCTCGCCTCGAGCGCCGCGCCCGGCGATCTGGTCCTCGATCCGTTCTCGGGCTCGGGCACCACGGGCGTCGCCGCGGTCCAGGCGGGTTGCCGCTTTCTCGGCCTGGAGCGCGACCCGACCTACATCGACCTGGCGGCCCGGCGAATGCGCGCTGCCCAGCTCGACCCGGAATGAGGTAGACTGCGCGCCCCTCGCGGTCTCGACGCAGGTTTCCTTCCAGTGGATAAATTGTCGCCCGTGACGCCTTCCGCGGTAGAGGCCCTCGCTCCGCTCCTGGGGCTCGTCGCGTTCCTGTTCTCCACGCTCGTCTACTACTCGATCAAGGCGGCGATCTTCGGGCGCAAGCGCGAGGCCTACATCGAGAACCGCGAGCGAACGATCCTCGCGAAGCTCTTCCAGGAGTGGTGGATCTGGCTCTGGACGCCGATCGAGCGGTTCTGCCTGCGGCTGCGGATCTCCCCCGACGCGATCACCACCGCGGCCACGGTCGTCGTGGCCGTCTCCGCGGTGCTCATCGCGTTCGGCCACTTCTCCCTGGGCGGCTGGGTCTTCCTCTTCGGCTCGAGCTTCGACTTCATCGACGGGCGCGTCGCGCGGGCGACCGGCCGGGTGAGCCGGGCCGGCGCGTTCCTCGACTCCACGCTCGATCGGGTCGGAGAGCTGTTCTTCTTCGGGGGCCTCGCGGTCGCCTACCGGGACTCCTGGGTGCTCTTCGCCGCGCTGCTCGCCGCGGGCGCCTCGACCGTCGTCTCGTACGCGCGGGCGCGCGGCGAGGCGGTGAACGCCGGCGACATGGTCAAGGTGGGCGGGATGCAGCGGCCGGAGCGGATCGTGCTCACCGGCATTCCGTGCGCGCTCACGCCGATCTTCGACCTCTCCTTCGGCGCCGGCGCCGGCCGGACGGTCGTCTCGCTGGCCCTCGCGGTGCTCGCGGTGCTCACCACGCTCACCGCCATCCGCCGGACGTGGTCCATCTACCACGCGCTGCGCGTGCAGGACCCCACCCCCGCGAAGCCGCCCTTCCGGCTGGCCGACGTGTTCGGCCTCGAGAGCGCTCGCCGCAAGAAGGCTGCGCGGTAGCCCCCCCGCCTCGCTGACGGCCGTCGCCGCGCGGCGTCGTTAAGATCGGACTGCACGAGTCGGCGCCGCCCGCAGGCGCGCCGCTCGCACGTTCGATGCGCCCGACCTCCGATTTCACACCCTTGGATGCCCGCTGCGCGGCGATTGCCGCTCCCCGGGTCGCATGGTAGGAGGGGAAGCCGTGAGAGGCCCGCCCCCCCGCCACCCCGACGAGCAGCGCGAGCAGCTCCCCGCCGTGGAGGGCGTGATCGCCGACGCCGCCGAGCTCCAGCCCGGCAACCGCGTGGTCTACCCGAACCAGGGGGTCTGCGAGGTCGTGGGGGTCGAGGAGAAGGACATCGCCGGGCAGAAGCTGCAGCTCGTGCGGATGCGGCGCGAGGAGGACGGCGCCGCGGTCCTCGTCCCGAAGAACAAGGTCCCGTCCATCGGGCTTCGCCGCGTCGCCACGGGCGAGCAGATCGAGGGCGTCTTTCACTTCCTGGCCGCGCAGTTCGAGGACCCCGAGCTCGACTGGAAGGTCCGCCATCGGGACAACGCGGACCGGCTCATCGCCGGCGGCGTGCTCGGCGTGGCCGAGGTGGTGAAGGGGCTCCACTCGCTCTCGCGCATCCGCCCCCTGCCCGCCAAGGAGCGCGAGCAGTACGACAACGCGCGCCACCTGCTCGTGCACGAGGTCGCCGTCTCGCTCGGCGTCCCGCCCGCGCTCGCGGAGGACTACATCGACTACGCCCTCATGCCGCCGGCGGGGGTGAAGTTCGACCTGAAGCCGCCGCCCACGCCGGTCCTGCTGCCGTCGCGCCCGAAGCGCCGCCGCCCTGCGACGACCGAGGAGGAAGGCATCGAGGATCTCGGGCTCGGCGATCTCGGGCTCGGGGACCTCGACCTCGGCGAGGCGCTCGCCGCCGTCCCGGAGGGCGAGGCCGCCGAGGGCGAAGGCGCCGAGGGTGCCGAGGGCGCGGAGGGCGAAGCCGAAGGCGAGGCGCCCGCGGAGAGCGCCGCTGAAGGGGCCGAGGCAACGCCGGAGGCCGAGGAGACCGAGGAGGAGCCCGCGCCGAGGAAGGCGCGCAAGGCGGCGGCGCCCAAGGTGCCCGCGCCGAAGGCCGAGAAGCGCGAGGCGAAGCACGCCGCCGCGAAGGAGCCGCGCCGGAAGGCGGAGAAGCCGGCCAAGGTCGAGAAGCCCTCGAAGAAGCCCGCCGCCCGGAAGGCCGCCGCGCCGGCGAAGAAGGCGGAGAAGCCGGCGGCGAAGAAGACGGCCCCGAAGCCCGCGGCGAAGCGCGGAGGGAAGAAGAAGTGATCCGCGTCGTCACGCTCGAGAAGATCGACCCCGCCGACATGGCGTTTCTCACGGCCACGCTCTACCGGGCCTTCGGCCTCGGCACCGAGCACGCCGGGGATCGCCCCGTGCCGCGCGACGCCGAGATGGACGACGGCCGGCTCGACGCCGTGAGGTTCCTGCAGGACGTGGCGCCGGTCAGGACCTTCGCCGACGACAAGGTGCTGTACATCACCAGCGCCCCGCTCGCGCTCCCGCCCGGCCCGCTCGGCGAGCCCCCGTGCTGGGGGTTCTCCCAGTACGGCGGTGAGCGCGCGGTGATCACCACCTCCAAGCTGCCCGAGCGCGGCGTCACCGAGGCGTCCATCGAGACGTGGCGCCGTCGGCTCGCCCGCGAGGCCATCCACGCCATCGGGCACCTCTGGGACCTGCACCACTGCTACGACGCGAAGTGCGCGATGCACCCGTCGTGGTCGCCCGCGCTGCCGGCGAACCCCGAGATGGATCTCGACACGTTCTGCCGCGAGAAGAGCGAGCGCCGCATCCGCCTCGCGAAGACGTAGCCCAGCGCCAGCGTGACCCCGGACCCGAACACGCCGGGCAGCGGCGGCGCCGGCCTCGCGCGCCGCCTCGCGCGCGCCGGCGTGCAGAGCGCCGCGCGGAGCCTCGCCGCGCTCTCCGCTCGGCTCCGCGCCTTCGGCGCCC